>NZ_JBUYWT010000006.1:0-238074 GCF_055264925.1 Bradyrhizobium sp. KZN70725 | reverse complement strand
AATCGCTCTACTCTGCAGAGCCAGTCACGCTCTCCGGCGACATCTACGCGAGCCACCCAGACATAAGCGCCACTATCAGACTATGATCAAACTATTTTAGCGCCTATGGGCTTTCGCCGGGACGACGATAGGGGATGCGGACCTACGCCCCGGCCGCCATCACCACCTGCGCCAGCAATTGCTCGCGCTTGCTTTGGGTGCGGTAGCCTCCCATCGTCGCGGCGAAGCGTTCGAGGATGCCGTCCTCGAACGCGGTGACGATGGTGTCGTGGACATAGCTCTTGCGGCAGATCGCCGGCGTGTTGGACAGCTGGTCGGCGGCGGCGCGGATCGCATCCAGCACCTGGCGCTTGCGGCCGCGCTGGCTGGTGGCCGGCGTGATCCGCGACAGCGATTCCACGACGACCGCCGACGCCATCAGGGTGCGGAAATCCTTCAGCGAGATCTTGATGCCGGCGATCTCGCGCAGGAACGCGTTCACCGCCGTGGTCGAGGCGGCCCGTACCACGCCGGAGCGGTCGTAATACTGAAACATGCGCTTGCCCGGGACGCCGCGCAGGATGCCGATCGCACGCACCAGCTTGGCCGCATCGCATTCCTTGCGCACGGCCTTGCCGCCCTTGGCCTTGAAGGTCAGCACCAGGGAGTCGTCTTCCAGCGTGACGTTGGACTTCAAGAGCGTGGTGGCGCCGCGGGTGCCGTTGAGGCGCGCATAGGATTCGTTGCCAGGCCGGATCGCGGTGCGCGCGATTAGTTCGATCACCGCCGACAGCGCGAACTCGCGCGTCGGCTCGTCGCCGGACAGAAACGCCGAGACCTTGCGCCGGATCTTCGGCAGCGCGGCCACCAGCTTGGCGAGGCGATGCGCCTTGCGCTGCTCGCGAACCTTCTCCCAGTCAGCGTGATAGCGATATTGCAGCCGGCCCGCGGCATCGCGGCCGACCGCCTGCAGATGCGAGCTCGGATCGCTGGAATAGCGCACCTGGCGATAGGCCGGCGGGACCGCCATCGCGTGCAGCCGGCGGATGGTGCGCGCATCGCGGACCCGCGAGCCATTGGCACGGACGAATGAATAGGTCTTGCCGCGCTTGATGCGGCGGATGGTCAATTCGTTCTGGTCGCCGAGCCGCAGGCCCAGATCGCGCGCCAGTTCTTCAACCGTCGTTCTGATGGCAGCGGGCGCGTCGAGCTTGAGTTTTGCCGGCGGCTGCAGCCTGGCCCGCGGCGGCTTGGACGGCCACTGGCCCAGTGCCTTTGCCAAGGCGACAGCGGGATCGGCGGAAACGGGCCGCACAGCCGCGATATTCTGCTGATCCATCATTACTCTCGCAAGACGCCTTGTTCCGCTGTTCTCCCGGTAATGCCGTTGCTTCGGGCTTCGTTCCGGTGGGCCGTCTGGCCTCGGAAACGCGATTTAGGGCGTCGGGGCCGACATTGCGAGTCGCGAATCAGTTATTGACTGTATTAAATTACCTTTCATGGGTGCCATTCGCCCGCTAACGTTGATTTTGGGCTGCCCGGGATCGGACAAAATGACGCGAGCGCGGTGCCGGAAACCGGCCTTTGAACGCCCGGAGGTCCACCGCGGTCCCCCAGATCAGGTCAGCGACCTTGCCCTTTCGCGCGCCGCTCTCGCCGGGGCGCGGCTCGAGCTCGGCAGCCACGGGACGGTCCAACCGCTGGCCGCAATCAAGGATTATTCGGTCACGAACGTGTTGACGCAGCTCATCGCGGCGGCGTCCGACAATTCGTTCAATTGTGCCCGAAGCCGTCGATCAAAATCGGCGTCAGCGCATCGTCGTCGCTCGCGGCACCACTGCAGCGACGGCGAACGCGCAGAGAACGATACCACTACGACCAAGAGACCAGTGACCCCGAGCAAGCGATGGCGCATAGGTTTCTCTCGTCGATGTGTTGCGGTAAGCCGTCCTATCACAAGCGGAAGCCGGCGGACTATCCGGCGGCTTCAACGCGACGAAAGTGACAGTCCTTTTTCCTTGCCGGGCCGGAATGCGGCAACGCATAATCGCGGCAATGATCAAGACGGCTTGCCGTCGCGTCGTGCGCGATCGGCAATGAGTGGAGGAAAATGATGTCCGAGAAGATCTATGACGTGTCGGCCGACTGGGCCAAGCGCGCCTATATCGATGACGCCAAATATCGCGAGATGTATGCGCACTCGGTCAAGGACCCGAACGGCTTCTGGGCCGAGCACGGCAAGCGGATCGACTGGATCAAGCCCTTCACCAAGGTCGAGAACGTCTCCTTCGCACCGGGCAACATCTCGATCAAATGGTTCGAGGATGGCGTGCTGAACGTCGCCTGGAACTGCATCGACCGCCATCTCGACAAGCGCGGCGACCAGACCGCGATCATCTGGGAGGGCGACGATCCCTCCGAATCCAAACACATCACCTACCGCCAGCTGCACGACGAAGTCTGCAAGATGGCCAACATCCTGCGCACGCGGAACGTCAAGAAGGGCGATCGCGTCACGATCTACCTGCCGATGATTCCGGAAGCGGCCTACGCTATGCTGGCCTGCGCGCGGATCGGCGCCATCCATTCGGTGGTGTTCGGCGGTTTCTCGCCGGACAGCCTCGCCCAGCGCATCAAGGACTGCGACTCGAAGGTGGTGATTACCGCCGACGAGGGCCTGCGCGGCGGCAGGAAAGTGCCGCTGAAGGCCAATGTCGATGCCGCCATCGCCAAGACCGGCGGCGTCGATTGGGTCGTGGTGGTGAAGCGCACCGGCGGCAAGATCGACATGAACCCGACCCGCGACCTCTGGTATCACGAGGCCGCTGCGATGGTGACGACGGAATGCCCGGCCGAGCATATGCACGCCGAGGATCCGCTGTTCATCCTCTACACCTCGGGCTCGACCGGAACGCCGAAGGGCGTGCTGCACACCTCGGCCGGCTACCTCGTGTTTGCGTCGATGACGCATCAATACGTGTTCGATTATCACGACGGCGACATCTATTGGTGCACCGCCGACGTCGGCTGGGTCACCGGCCACAGCTACATTCTCTACGGGCCGCTCTGTAACGGTGCGACCACGCTGATGTTCGAGGGCGTGCCGAACTATCCGGACAATTCGCGCTTCTGGAACGTGGTCGACAAGCACAAGGTCAACATCTTCTACACCGCGCCGACCGCGATCCGCGCGCTGATGCAGGGTGGCGACGAACCGGTGAAGAAGACCTCGCGCAAATCGCTGCGCCTGCTCGGCTCGGTCGGCGAGCCGATCAATCCGGAAGCCTGGGAGTGGTATTACCGCGTGGTCGGCGACGACCGCTGCCCGATCGTCGACACCTGGTGGCAGACCGAGACCGGCGGCATCCTGATCACGCCGCTGCCCGGCGCGACCAAGCTGAAGCCCGGTTCGGCGACACGGCCGTTCTTCGGCGTGGTGCCGGAGATCGTCGATGCAGACGGCAAGACGCTCGACGGCGAGACCTCGGGCAATCTCTGCCTGACCAGGTCATGGCCAGGCCAGATGCGCACGGTCTATGGCGACCACGCGCGGTTCGAGCAGACCTATTTCTCGACCTACAAGAACAAGTATTTCACCGGCGACGGCTGCCGGCGCGATGCCGACGGCTATTACTGGATCACCGGCCGCGTCGACGACGTCATCAACGTCTCCGGCCACCGCATGGGCACCGCCGAGGTCGAGAGCTCGCTGGTCGCGCATGAGGCGGTGTCGGAAGCCGCTGTCGTCGGCTACCCGCACGACATCAAGGGTCAGGGCATCTACGCCTATGTCACGCTGATGAAGGGCACCGAGCCGACGGAAGCGCTGCGCAAGGAGCTGGTCGCCTGGGTCCGCAAGGACATCGGCCCCATCGCCTCGCCGGACCTGATCCAGTTCGCGCCCGGCCTGCCCAAGACGCGCTCCGGCAAGATCATGCGCCGCATCCTGCGCAAGATCGCCGAGGACGAGTCGTCGAGCCTCGGCGACACCTCAACCCTGGCCGATCCGGCCGTGGTCGACGACCTCGTGCAGAACCGTCAGAACAAGAAGGGCGCGCCGGCGTAAGGCCAGCAGCAGCAAGGATCAGAAGACCAAACAAGGGCCGCGCGCGATCACCGCCGCGGCCCTTCCCCGTTTGCTGCAACGGGCGCTTCACGGGATTGTCATAGGCAAGGCATGATTGAGGCGCGTTTGTGGCCAAGTGTTGTTTCCAGGTCATTTACTTTAATCCGAACTTTTCATTCTCTCCCGCCATCAGGACGTGTCTTGCGGCCGGTGTGAAACCACCCGGTTAACACACGCAGTTAATGTTGCGTGCGTGAGACCGGCAGGCCCGGTTTTTCAAGGGCTCTGCATTTTCGTTTTTGGCTTCCTTGCGGGAGCTGTTGGGAAGTGGAGAGGTTGATGTCGAGGAAGTTTGCGGTGGCGCTGGCTGCCACCCTTGGTGCGGTTGCTTTGATGTCGCAGGCGGCCGAAGCCCGGCCGGAAATGGTGGGAATACACGCCGACAACTATGAGCCAGGCACCATCGTCGTGAAGACCAACGAACGGCGGCTCTACCTCATTCTCGATTCCGGCCACGCGATGCGTTACCCGGTCGGTGTCGGCAAGTCCGGCAAGCAGTGGGCCGGCACCACGAAGATCGACGGCAAATATCGCAACCCAGCCTGGTCGCCGCCCGCCGAGGTCAAGCGCGACAAGCCCAGCATCCCGAACGTGATCGCCGGCGGCTCGCCGCATAACCCGATGGGCGTCGCTGCGATGACGCTGGCCGGCGGTGAATATGCGATCCACGGCACCAACGTGCCGGGCTCGGTCGGCGGTTTCGTCTCCTACGGCTGCATCCGCATGCTCAACACCGACATCACCGACCTCTATTCGCGCGTCGAGATTGGCACGACGGTCGTCGTCACCCGCTGATCAGGCACAGCGCCTCGTCCAAAGCAAGGCCGCGCAGATGCGCGGCTTTTGTTTGCCCAGCCTGGTTTGACGCTGTCGCCTAGCGCGCGAAATATCCGCACCAGCCGAACCGGTGCCCGCCATTGTAGGCCCGCGCATGACCGGCCGCGAGCAGCGCGGCCGAGACGTTGTCGGTCTTCCTGGTCGCGACGTCGGCGACGACACGGCCCTGATATTTGTCGGGACCGACATTGTAGATCGCGACGTCGCCCTGGCCGAGCAGGTCACGCAGCGCCACCGTCGCCGCTTGCGCCATCTGCAGTTCGCGCGCACACGACGCCTTCAGCTCCGGCGCATCGATGCCGCGCAGCCGGACTCGCGTGTACAGATCCGGGCCCGGCGAGAAATGCACCCGCGCCTCGAACGTGTCGCCGTCGATCGTCCTGATCACATCAACGTTGTGCCTGATGTCGGGCGCGCCGGCCCGCTGCCAGATCACGTCGGTGTCGCGCGACCTGCCGAGCGACCAATGCGGCGGCAGATGCACCCATTGTCGGATCGGCAGCGTGCTGCCGACGGCAATGCCGAGCACGAACACCCATGGCAGCGCCGCCGAGACGCGGCGGCCCCAAGGGGTCCGGCGGAAAGGCGGACCCGACGCTTTGCGGTGAGTACGAATCCTGTCAGAGGGATACATTGTCTTAAGGAGCGCCCAAGTCGACCGATAAGACAGGGCAAGCCGGTGCTCTCGGTGAGGTTGTGTGGCATAGCTGAAGTTGCCACAGAGCAGACAAAGGCCGCGCCGCCTTGTCTCGATTCTACACCTAGACTAGCGCTGGTTGGTCTAGAACCCCTCTCCGGAATGTACGCCATATCTAGCGAGGTGGCTTCGGGGCCTTCCTACGAGTTGTGCTTTGATGGTCTTGTGGCGTTGCCCGAATCTCGAACGTCTGCCATAACGCAAAGCGCCCCGACCCTTCCGGGCGGGGCGTTGATGAGCCGGTGACACGGCTCATTTGGTAACCGGGCGTAGCTCAGCTGGATAGAGCACGGGACTGCTAATCCCGAGGTCGTAGGTCCGAGTCCTGCCGTCCGGGCCATTTGCGAGACTGGGCCTCCTCTTGCGGGGAGGCCTTTTTCTTTACCTGACCATATTGCCTGAGTCGATTCGACTCCTCAATCCAAATAATGCACTTAATAGCGCTTTATTAGTGTGAGCATGCAATGGTTGGACGCCCTCCAAACGAAGGGGAAAGCGAAACCTTTAAGGTCACGGTACCCAAGCCGCTCTACGAGAGCTTGGTCTACCTCGCGCGGCACACACACATCGGATCATCGGTCAGCGAAGTAGCGAGTTACTTGCTGAAAGAGCGGATATCCCAAATGGTCGAGTTGCAGATTCCGAAACGCACGCCGAACGGGTAGTGCCTCAAAAATCCGAAGCGATGCCCTTGGTCTCCCAATCGCCGTAACGCGTCGGTTCCGGCCCCTTCGGACCCTGGAACTCCTTCGGCCGCGCAGCCGCGTTCTGCGCGGCCGCCTCCTCGGCAGCCCTGCGCCGCGCGGCGGCCTCGGCGAGCGCGCGTTGCGCGGCTGGCGTCAGCGGCTTGCGCGGCGCGGCCTCCAGCGGCGATGACAACGGCGATTTATCAGACATGGCAAAACTTTCTGCCTGCGGATTCCGTATCTCTGTACTGGCTCAGTGACGACATCACGATCACGAAATCCCGCAAGGCGATTCTTACATTTGGCATATTCGCATGCCAGAGGTGGTATGGAGTTGATGGGCATGAGCCGAATGTAACTCAGCACCTTTGAGATATCTCCGCTTCATGCCTCCTTCAAGATTTGCAGTACCTGCCGAAGTCCCCGGTCTCGCGGCTCGCCGCATCGCGGCCGACATCCTCGATGGCGTGCTGCACAAGCACCGCACGCTCGACGACCAGCTCGACGGCGCCGGCGCGCATCCCGGCCTGAAATCGCTCGCCGATCGCGACCGTGCGCTGATGCGCCGGCTGGTGTCGACCATCTTGCGCAAGCTCGGCACGCTCGGCCATCTGCTGTCGCGCCTGCTCGATCGCGGCATCCCGACTGATGCGCCGCGCGCGCAGAGCGCGCTCCTGATCGGCGCGGCACAGATTCTCTGGATGGACGTGCCCGACCATGCCGCGGTCGATCTCTCGGTGCGGCTGGTGCAGTCCGACCGGCGCGCCGCGAAATATGCCGGGCTCGTCAACGCCGTGCTGCGCCGCTGCGCGCGCGAGGGCCAGGGCCTGATTGACGAGATCAGCATGCAGACCCTGGACCTGCCGCCATGGATGCTGGCGCGCTGGAACGCGCATTACGGCGAAGCTACCGCGCGCGACATGGCGCTTGCGCTCGGCCACGAGCCGTCGCTCGATCTGACGGTGAAGTCGGACGCGGCGCAATGGGCGGCCCGCCTGCACGGCGAGACGCTGCCGACGGGAACCGTGCGCACGCTGCTGCAGGGTTCCATCACGATGCTGCCCGGCTTTGCCGAAGGCCAGTGGTGGGTGCAGGACGCCGCCGCCGCGCTGCCGGTGCGGCTGTTCGGCGACATCAAGGACAAGGCGGTCGCGGATCTCTGCGCCGCGCCCGGCGGCAAGACCGCCCAGCTCGCGCTGGCCGGCGCGCACGTCACCGCGGTCGACCGCTCGCCGGCGCGTGTGGCGCGGCTGCGCGACAATCTCACGCGTCTGGCGTTGCAGGCCGAGACCGTCGTCGCCGACGCCGCCGAATGGCCCGCCGAGGCCGCAAGCTTCGACGGTATCCTGGTCGATGCGCCCTGCAGCTCGACGGGAACCATCCGCCGCCATCCCGACGTCGCCTGGCTGCGGCAGGAAGGCGACATCGCCGCGCTGTCGGCGCTGCAGAAGCGGCTGTTGCAAAAAGCCGCCAATCTGCTGAAGCCCGGCGGCACGCTGGTCTACTGCACCTGCTCGCTGGAGCCGGAGGAAGGCGAGCACGCGATCGCCGCGCTGCTGGCGAGCGAATCAGGCCTGCGCCGTGCGCCGGTCGAGACAAGCGAGGTCGCCGGCCTCGACGACATCATCACCGCCGACGGCGATCTGCGCACTTTGCCGAGCCATTTGCCCAATGCCGACCCGCGGCTCGGCGGGCTGGATGGATTTTACGCGGCCCGGCTGGTTAAATCCTGATTTTAAACTTCAGTCCTCTAAGCTCGAAGTGATTCGTGCGGTATCAAGAGGGTGCCTGGGCAGGTGTCTGGGCAGGTGCCTTGGCAGGTGTCTTGGCCGCGTTTCCGGACTAAATAAGGATTCGTTGAAAATTCCCTCCCCGCAAGGTTAGGCGTGTCGGTCGCTCAAAGCAGACGCATCTCGACGCTGATTGCTGGCCGCTTTGCCCGCAGCATGCTCGCACGCGCCAGCGGGAGCACGATTGCGCTGTCGCGGCTCTGGCCCGGCCGCACCGACCGGCTGGTCATCGCCCCGCACGATCTGCGGACCGCCGACGCCACCCGCGCGGCCGAGATCTATGCCGGACGATTCGTCTTCGCCGGCAAGATCGTCACCTGCCACGGCCGCTCGATCTTCGATCTCGAGCCACCGTCGGAGGATTGGGAAGCCGCCCTGCTCGGCTTTGGCTGGCTGCGCCACCTGCGCGCGGCCGACACCGCGCTGACCCGCGCCAACGCCCGTTCGCTGGTCGACGACTGGATCTCCAACCAGGCCCGCAAGCGGCCGCTGGAGCGCCGCGCCGATGTGCGCGCGCGGCGGGTGATCTCGCTGCTGTCGCAGGCACCGCTGGTGCTCGGCGACACCGACGGAAAATTCTACCGCAAATATCTGCGCGGGCTGGCGCGCGAGATCCGCTATCTGCGCCACGCGACGCTCGACAATGACGGCGTTCCGCGCCTGCAGGTGCTGATCGCGCTGTGCTACGCCTCGCTCTGTCTCGCCAACCAGGCGCGCAACATCAAATCGGCGACGCGCAAGCTGTCCGACGAATTGCAGCGCCAGATCCTGCCCGATGGCGGCCACATCTCGCGCAATCCCGGCGCGCTGGTCGAACTGCTCAGCGATCTCCTGCCGCTGCGACAGACCTTTGCTGCACGGAATATCGCGCCGCCGCCGGCGCTGCTCAACGCCATCGACCGCATGATGCCGATGCTGCGCTTCTTCCGGCACGGCGACGGCAGCTTCGCGCTGTTCAACGGCATGAGCACCGCGCCGTCCGATCTCGTCGCGACGCTGCTCGCCTATGACGACACCCGCGGCGTGCCGATGGCGAGCATGCCGCATACCGGCTTTCAGCGGCTTGATGCCGGCAACACCGCCTTGATCATCGATACCGGCCCGCCGCCGCCGGCCAGCGTCAGCCAGGACGCGCATGCCGGCTGCCTGTCGTTCGAGCTGTCCTCCGGCGTGAGCCGCATCGTCGTCAATTGCGGCATGCCGAGCACCGGCCGCGACAATTGGCGGCCGTTCGCGCGCTCCACCGCGGCGCATTCGACGCTGACCTATCGCGATACCTCGTCATGCCAGTTCGTCGAGCTGTCGGCGATGAAGCGGCTGCTCCGCGGCGCGCCCATCACCAGCGGTCCGAGCAATGTCGAGAGCTACCGCGAAGCCGTTCCCGACGGCGACGTGCTCACCGCCTCGCATGACGGCTATCTCTCGCGCTTCGGCGTGATCCACCGCCGTGTGCTGATGGTCTCGCAGGACGGCACGCGGCTGGAGGGCGAAGATTCGCTGTCGCCGGCGCCGGGCGGCCGCATCAAGGGCAGCGAGGCCGATTTCGCGCTGCGCTTCCATTTGCATCCCTCGGTGAAGGCGAGCCGGCTGTCGGATGCCCGCGGCGTGATGCTGGTGCTGCCCAACCGCGACGTCTGGACCTTCGAGGCGATGGACGACAAGGTCGATCTCGAGGACAGCGTGTTCCTGGCCGGCAATGACGGCCCGCGCCGCACCTCCCAGATCGTGATCCGGCAGGACGCGAGGCAGGCCGGCACCATCCGCTGGAGCTTCGTGCGCTCCTCGACCTCGGCCTCCGCCACCACCGCGCGCCGCAACGCCCGCCGCGAGCCGGAACTGCCGCTGTAGGACGGGTGAGTCCTCCGACCCGTCATCCTGAGGAGCCGCGAAGCGGCGTCTCGAAGGATGCACGGCCCTGCCGGTGGCCGTCGACCCTTCGAGACGCGCTGCGCGCTCCTCAGGGTGACGGGGAAAGAATACCGAACCACCCTCAATTTGCGGGGAATCAGGCGCATGTACCGGTTTCGTACGGCACAAAACCATGCTACCCGGCTGCCTTAACAGCCAGGGATTTTCCGATATGACCGAGCAGCTTCGCCGCGTGACCCGCGCTCTGTTGTCCGTTTCCGACAAGACCGGACTGATCGATTTCGCCAAGGCGCTGGCCGACCATGGCGTCGAGCTGGTCTCGACCGGCGGCACCGCCAAGGCGATCGCGGCGGCGGGGCTGAAGGTCAAGGACGTCTCCGAGCTCACCGGTTTTCCGGAGATGATGGATGGCCGGGTCAAGACGCTGCATCCGAAGGTGCATGGCGGCCTGCTCGCGATCCGCGACAACAAGGAACACGCCGCGGCGATGGCCTCGCACGGCATCGCGCCGATCGACCTCTTGGTCGTCAACCTCTATCCGTTCGAGGCCACCGTCGACAAAGGCGCCGGCTTCGAGGAGTGCATCGAGAACATCGACATCGGCGGGCCCGCGATGATCCGCGCCGCGGCCAAGAACCATGACGACGTCGCCGTGGTGGTCGAGGCGAACGACTATTCTGCCGTGCTCGACGAGCTCGCCGCGCACAAGGGCGCGACCTCGCTTCAGTTGCGCCGCCGGCTCGCCGCCAAGGCCTATGCGCGCACCGCGGCCTATGACGCCGCGATCTCGAACTGGTTTGCCGTACAGCTCGACACCAAGGCGCCGGACTTCCGCGCCTTTGGCGGCAAGCTGATCCAGTCGCTGCGCTATGGCGAGAACCCGCACCAGACCGCGGCGTTCTATGCCACGCCGGAGAAGCGGCCGGGCGTTGCGACCGCACGCCAGCTGCAAGGCAAGGAACTGTCCTACAACAACATCAACGACACCGACGCGGCCTATGAATGCGTCGGCGAGTTCGATCCGCAGCGCACCGCGGCGTGCGTCATCGTCAAGCACGCCAATCCCTGCGGCGTTGCCGAGGGACCCGATCTCGCCACCGCCTATGCCCGCGCGCTGGCCTGCGACTCCACCTCGGCCTATGGCGGCATCATCGCGGTCAATCGCCCGCTCGATGCGGACGCCGCGCGCGCCATCATCGGCATCTTCACCGAGGTGATCATCGCGCCCGACGCGACCGAGGAGGCGATCTCGATCATCGCCGGCCGGCGCAATCTCCGCCTTCTGCTCGCCGGCGGCCTGCCGAACGCGCGCGCGGTCGGCCTCACCGCCAAGACCGTCGCCGGCGGCCTCCTGGTGCAGAGCCGCGACAATGCCGTGGTCGAGGACATGAACCTGAAGGTCGCGACCAAGCGCGCGCCGACCGACGCCGAGCTGCGCGATCTCAAATTCGCCTTCCGCGTCGCCAAGCACGTCAAGTCGAACACCATCATCTACGCCAAGGACCTCGCGACCGTCGGCATCGGCGCCGGCCAGATGAGCCGAGTCGATTCCGCGCGGATCGCCGCGCGCAAGGCGCTGGATGCGGCGGCCGAGCTGAAGCTCGCCGAGCCCCTGACCAAGGGCTCGGTGGTCGCCTCCGACGCCTTCTTCCCGTTCGCCGACGGCATGCTGGCCTGCATCGAGGCCGGCGCCACCGCGGTGATCCAGCCCGGCGGCTCGATGCGCGACGACGAGGTGATCAAGGCCGCCGACGAGCACGGCATCGCCATGGTGTTCACCGGCGTGCGGCATTTCCGGCATTGAGTACGACCTGTAGCCCGGATGGAGCGTAGCGAAATCCGGGGCGGTTTCTCCGCGGACCAAAGACCCCGGATTGCGCTTCGCTCCATCCGGGCTACAAACCTGTCGTCCCCGCTAGTGCGAAAGCAGGGACCCATAACCACCCATGTTGCTTGGTGAGGGACAACTAGCCCCAGCGCGCCTTCGATGGATCACGCGGTATGGGTCCCGGCCTGCGCCGGGACGACGGCGGTGGTTTACTCCCGCACCTTCGCCAATAGCGCCAGTCCCGCGACGAAGAACGCCACCAGCACCGCCATGCCGGCCTTCTGGCTCGCGGTCGCCGCGGTGATCGCGCCGATCAGGAGCGGGCCGATGAACGACGTCACCTTGCCGGTAAGCGCGAACAAGCCAAAATACTGCGCGATGCGATCCTTCGGCGCGAGGCGGATCAGGAGCGAGCGCGAGGCGGCCTGCAGCGGCGCACCGGTGGCGCCGATCAGGCAGCCCAGCACGATGTAGGCGCGCTCGGCGGCGCCCGCGAACAACGGACCGCCAGGCACCGGCGGCACGACCTGGATGAACAGGACGGAATCCTTGTTCACGGTGAGGATCACGACGATCGCAAACAGCAGGATCAGCAAGCTGGCGGTGATCACGCGCTTCGGTCCGAATGCATCATCGAGCTTGCCACCGATCCAGCCGCCGAACGTGCCGGCCACCGCGAGGATGATGCCGAAGGTACCGATCCGGATCGTGTCCCAGCCGAACGTGCCTGCGGCATAGATGCCGCCGAACGCAAACAGCGAGACCAGCCCGTCGGTGTAGATCATGTTCGCCAGCAGGAAGCGCGCCAGTGACTTCTGCTTCGGCAGGCTCGACAACGATTGCCTGAGCTCGCGCAGGCCTTCGCCGAGCGCCGCGCGCATCGGGCGCTTCGTCGGATAGTCCGGCGTGAACAGGAACATCGGCGTCACGAAGATGATGAACCACAACCCGGTCAGCGGACCGGTGATGCGGTCGCCTTCATGCATGGCGGGATCGAGACCGAACAGCGGCGTGAAGCCGAACAGCGTGCGGTCGGTCTCGGCATTGGCGGCAAGAAAGCCGAGCACGAGAACAAGACTCAGGATGCCCCCGACATAGCCGGTGGCCCAGCCGGTGCCCGACAGTCGCCCGATCCTGTCGGGCGGCACCAGGGTTGGCATCATCGCATTGTTGAACACGGTCGCGAACTCCACGCCGACGCTCGCAATCGCATAGGCGAGCAGCAGCGCCGGGATGATGTCGGGATTGCCGGGCTTGCCGATCCACATCGCGCTGGCGCCAATCACGAGCAGCGCACCGAAGCCCGCGATCCACGGCTTGCGCCGGCCGCTGGCATCGGCGATTGCCCCCAGCACCGGGGACAGCAGCGCGATCGCAAGTCCCGCGGCTGCGGTGGCAAAGCCCCAGAGCGCCTGCCCGCTCGCGGCATCAGGCGCGACGAAGCTCGCGAAATAGGGCGCGAACACGAAGGTCGTGATCAGCGTGAAATATGGCTGCGCAGCCCAGTCGAAGAAGATCCAGCTGATGACGGCAGCGCGGCCAGGATAAACCTTGGTGGTGGCCTTCGCGTCACCGGCGCCCGTCTGCATTGTTGCCGTCATCGCGAAAGATATTCCCCAACTCGAACCACAGGCAGGCTTTTGCCGCTCCAATCCGCTCCCATATAGCATGGGCCGGTTTGACTGATACGGCGATGAACAGGGCAGGACATTTCGATGGCGCTGACGGCAACGATGTCGCGACGGCTGTTTGCCGCTCTCCTGGTGATTGGTATCGCGACGCCTGCCCTCGGCCAGGTCCAGCGCCGCTTCTATGAACCTTCAGCCGCGGACACGATTCGCAGCATTCACGCCGAAAACGGCATGGTGGTGGCGCAGGAGAAGCTGGCTGCGCAAGTTGGCGCCGACATCCTGCGACAGGGCGGCAACGCGGTCGACGCCGCGGTCGCCACCGGCTTCGCGATGGCGGTGACCTATCCGCGCGCCGGCAATATCGGCGGCGGCGGTTTCATGGTGATCCATCTCGCCGGGCGCAATGAGGATGTCGCGATCGACTATCGCGAGACTGCGCCGCAGGCCGCTACCCGCGACATGTTCCTGAACGCCGACGGCAAGCCCGATCCCGACAAGTCGCGCAACTCCGCGCTCGCGATCGGCGTGCCCGGTACGGTCGCGGGTCTCGCGCTCGCACTGGAGAAATACGGCTCCGGCAAGTTCACGCTGGCGCAGATCCTCAAGCCCGCGATCGATCTCGCGCGTGACGGATTCATCGTCACCGACGACACATCGGACACGCTGAACGACATGTATCGCCGCATGTCGCGCTGGCCGAATTCGGCCAAAACATTCTCGCACGCCGACGGCACGCCGCTGCGCGAGGGCAACCGCCTGATCCAGGGCGATCTCGCCGGCGTATTGACTGATATTGCCGAACAGGGCCCGCGCGGCTTCTACGAAGGTCCGGTTGCCGAGAAGCTTGTCAGCGGCATCAAGAATGCCGGCGGCATCTTTACGCTCGAGGATCTGACTTCCTACCAGCCGGTGATCCGCACGCCGATCCGCGGCAGCTATCGCGGCTACGACATCGTCTCGATGCCGCAGCCCTCCTCCGGCGGCGTCGTGCTGCTGGAGATCCTCAACATCCTCGAAGGCTTTCCGATGTCCGACATGAAGCAGGGCTCGGCCGCCTCGCTGCATGTGATGATCGAGGCGATGAAGCGGGCCTATGCCGATCGCGCGCGCTATCTCGGCGATCCCGCCTTCGTCGACGCGCCGACGCAATTGCTGATCGACAAGGACTATGCCGCCAAACAGCGCGCCACCATCGATCTTGCCCGCGCCACGCCCTGGACCGATGTGCGCAACGCCAAGCAGCCTCACGAAGGCGACAACACCACGCATTACTCTGTCGTCGATGCCGGCGGCAACGCCGTCAGCAACACCTATACGCTGAACTTCCCGTACGGCGTCGGCCTCGTCGCCGACGGCACCGGCGTGCTGCTCAACAACGAGCTCGACGATTTCACCGCAGCGCCCGGCGCCTCCAACGCCTTCGGCCTGGTCGGCTTCGAGGCCAATCTGCCGGGACCCGGCAAGCGTCCGCTGTCGTCGATGTCGCCGACCATCGTGCTGAAGGACGGCAAGCCGGTGCTGGTGACGGGCTCGCCCGGCGGCAGCCGCATCATCTCCGCCGTGACGCAGATCATCGTCGACGTGATCGACTACAAGATGGACATCGCGGCCGCGGTCGCCGCACCCCGCATGCACCATCAATGGCTGCCCGACGAGGTCCGGATCGAGCGCGGCTTTCCCGACGGGGTGCTGACCGAGCTGAAGGCCAAGGGCCACAAGCTGGTCGAGCCGCTCGGCTACTCCTCCGCGAACTCGATCCTCGTCACGACCAACGGTCTGCTCGGCGCGCCGGATCCGCGCACGCGCGGCTCGGAGGCTGCGGGGTACTAAAGGATGATCCGCACCTAAGGCGTGCAAACGCGGCTTTGCCCCGCCTGCGACATCGCGATAGATTGGCGATCCGCGCACCTCCGGCCGCGGATCGCAAAGAGCCGGTGAAAGATTTCTCCGGGGAACGCGCATGAGCACGGCCGAATCCAAACCGATGGAAGTTGCAGAGATCGAGGACACCAGCCTCCTCGCCTTCTATCGCGACATGAACCTGCAGGAGCGGCGCACGTTCTGGGCCTGCGCGTCGGGCTGGACGCTCGACGGCATGGATTTCATGATCTATCCGCTGGTGATCGGCACCATCATCACGCTGTGGAAGGTTGACCCCGGCACCGCCGGCCTCGCGGGCACCGTGACATTGCTGGCCTCCGCCGTCGGCGGCTGGCTCGGCGGCTATCTGTCCGACCGCATCGGGCGGGTGAAGACGCTACAGCTCACCATCGTCTGGTTCTCGTTCTTCTCGCTGGTCTGCGCATTGGTGCAGAATTTCGATCAGCTCCTGATCGCCCGCGCGCTGCTCGGGCTCGGCTTCGGCGGTGAATGGGCCGCCGGCGCGGTGCTGATCGGCGAGGCGATCCGGCCGCAGTATCGCGGACGCGCGGTCGGCTCGGTGCAGTCGGGCTGGGCGGTCGGCTGGGGCCTTGCGGTGCTGGCGCAGGCGATCCTGTTCTCGGTGCTGCCAGCGGAGAACGCCTGGCGCTGGATGTTCGTGATCGGCGCACTGCCGGCGCTGCTCGTGTTCTACCTGCGCCGCTACGTCACCGAGCCGGAAATCTCCGCCGCGACCATGGCGCAGGCGCAGGCCTCTGGCAGCGGCCCCGCCGCGTTGTGGGAGATCTTCCACGGACCGATCCTGAAGACCACGCTGCTGGCCTCCCTGGTCGGCACCGGCATGCAGGGCGGCTATTACGCCATCACCTTCTGGGTACCGCGCTTCCTCACCACCGAGCGCAAGCTCTCGGTGGTCGGCTCGACCGGCTATCTCGCGACGCTGATCATCGGCTCCTTCATCGGTTATCTGGTCGGCGCCTGGCTCGCCGACCGGATCGGCCGGCGCAACCTGTTCCTGATCTTCTCGATCGGCGCGATCGCAGTGGTGCTGCTCTACACCCAGCTGCCGCTGTCCAACGAGGTGCTGTGGGTGCTGGGCTTCCCGCTCGGCTTCTTTGCCTCGGGCTATTTCTCCGGCATGGGCGCGTTCCTGACCGAACTGTATCCGACCCGGCTGCGTGGCTCCGGCCAGGGCTTCTGCTACAATTTCGGCCGCGGCATCGGCGCGCTGTTCCCGTTCCTGGTCGGCGCGCTGTCGACCACGACCACGCTCGCCAACGCGATCGCGATCTTCGCGGTGGCGGCGTACGGCGTGTTCTTCATTGCCGCCTACGCGCTGCCGGAAACCCGCGGCCGCGTGCTGCATGCGGATGGCTGAAATTGAGCACTGACCTGTCAACTTGCGCCGCTTCGCCTCTCCCCCTGTGGGAGAGGCCGGATTGCATCGACAGATGCAATCCGGTGAGGGGTTGCGGTCTCTCCATGCAGTATACCGTGTGGAGAGATACCCCTCACCCCAGCCCTCTCCCACAAGGGGAGAGGGAGCCATCGTCTCGTGCGTCCCTCACAGGAGGCTCTCATGACGTCGCTCAAGGGCAAGACGCTGTTCATATCGGGCGCGAGCCGCGGCATCGGGCTGGCGATCGCGCTGCGCGCCGCGCGTGACGGCGCCAATGTCGCGATCGCGGCGAAGACCGCCGAGCCGCATCCGAAGCTGAAGGGCACGATCTACACCGCCGCCGACGAGGTCCGCGCCGCCGGCGGCAAGGCGCTGCCGGTGCTCTGCGACATCAGGGACGAGGCGCAGGTGATGGCGGCGATCGAGCAGACCGCCGCCGAGTTCGGCGGCATCGACGTCTGCGTCAACAATGCCAGCGCCATCAGCCTGACCAATTCGCAGGCGACCGACATGAAGCGGTTCGACCTGATGATCGGGATTAACACCCGCGGCACCTTCATGGTGTCGAAATACTGCATCCCGCACCTGAAGAAGGCGGAGAATCCGCACATCCTGATGCTGTCGCCGCCGCTCGACATGAAGACGAAATGGTTCGAGCACTCGACCGCCTACACGATGGCGAAGTTCGGCATGAGCATGTGCGTGCTCGGGCTCGCGGGCGAATTGAAATCGGCCGGCATTGCCGTCAACGCGCTGTGGCCGCGCACCACGATCGCGACCGCCGCGGTCGGCAATCTGCTCGGCGGCGACGCCATGATGCGCGCGAGCCGCACGCCCGAGATCATGGGCGATGCGGCCTACGCGATCATCACCCGGCCGTCGCGCGAATTCACCGGGCATTTCTGCATCGACGACAAGGTGCTCTATGCCAATGGCGTCCGCGACTTCGAGCGCTACCGCGTCGATCCCTCGGTGCCGCTGATGTCGGACTTCTTCGTGCCCGACGACGACGTGCCGCCGCCCGGCGTCACCGTGCAGCCGCTGCCGTCACACTAGGCTACACCGCGAACGCATTCAGCTCCGCGCGCCAATGCTGCACGCGCTCCTTCAGCAGCGTGTCGCGCACATAGGCGAGCTCCTCGTCCTCGATCCGCTCCAGCGTTTCGAGCGAGAGATTGTCCGCGCCATGCCCCGACCAGGCGCGCTGCAGCTCGGCGTTGCGATGACTGCCCATCCGCAGCGTGAACCAGATGCGGTTCTCGATCTTGTCGAGGTCGAGCGCCTGCCCGACCCAAACCTCGCCGGTCGCGCGGCAACGGATCGCGAACACGCCGGCGACGCTCGCGCGCTTCTTGTAGTCGGCGATGGCTTGCTTGCGGTCCTCGGTCTTCATGGTGACTCCTGTCGTTCTGTCGGGCTATTTATATCCGGGTATTATTGACAAAGCAATTATGCCCGGGTAAAAAGTGCCATCAACCTTCGATGGGACACCGACATGGACACCGCCGCCTGCTATCTCGAGCCGACCTGGAACGCCGGGCGCGACTTTGCCCAGCGCGAGATCGCGGGCGAGCTGGTGATGCTCAATTTGTTGCGCTTCCACGCGATCGCCGACTATTCGCAAAGCCCGGAGCTCGCCCCGCCGCAGCCGATCACGGGGGCGGAGGCCTACGACTGCTATGTCGCGCACACGCTGCCGCATCTGCGGAAGAGCGGCGGCGATATCCTGTTCATGGGTGAAGGCGGCCCGTTCCTGATCAGGCCGGAGGGCGAGCGCTGGGATCGCGCGATGCTGATCCGGCTGAAGAGCCGTGGCGCGTTCCTCGCCTTCGCGGTGGCGGAGGCCTACCTCGCCGGCATCGGACACCGCACCGCGGCGCTGGCGGATTCGCGGCTGCTGCCGCTGGTCGAGCTGCCGCGATGACCGCGTATTTACCGGCCGACCTGGTACGGCCCGCCCTTCTCCAGCGCCCGCGCATAGGCCGGGCGGGCGTGAATACGCTCCAGGAACGCGATACACTTGGGATGGCCGTCCTCGAGCCCGCCGCGCGCCGCGGCGGCCTCGAGCGGAAAGCTCATCTGGATGTCGGCGCCGGAAAACTCGCTGCCGGCGAACCATTCGCTCTTGCCGAGCTCGCCTTCCCAATAGGCCATGTGCTGCCTGAGCTGCGGATTGACCAGCGTGGACAGCGCCGTGTTGGATACCTTGCGCACCAAGGGCCGCAGCAGCGCCGGCGCGCGCTTCGGCATCAGCGTGAACAGGAGCTTCAGCAGCAGCGGCGTCATCGCCGAACCCTCGGCGTAGTGCAGCCAATAGGTGTAGCGCAGCCGCTCCGGCGTATCGGCCGGCGGGATCAGGCGCCCGTTGCCGTAGGTCGCGATGATGTATTCGAGGATCGCGCCGGATTCCGCGATCGTGTGGCCGTTGTCGGTGACGACGGGCGACTTGCCGAGCGGATGGATCGCGCGCAGCTCCTTCGGCGCCCGCATGTCGGGCTGCCGCTGGTAGCGCACGATCTCGTAGGGCACGCCCAATTCCTCGAGCAGCCACAGTACGCGCTGCGAGCGGGAATTGTTGAGGTGATGAACCGTCAGCATGGGCATCCTCTGAAAGATCAGCGCAATCGGGCGGCGTTTGGTGCCAGCGGGAAACCAGAAAGTCGAGATCCACGCGCTGCGATTGCCAAGAATTATCCGGGCAGTATGTCGCGCAATCTGAGAGGTCTACCATGAATCCTGCCTATGTCGCGTTCGAAGGCGAGCACCGCATCGGGGCCGGCGACCTCCCGGAGGTTGCGCGCGCCGCCAAGCAACACCTCGACCAACGCAAGGACGCCGCGATCCTGGTGTTCAACGGCCGCACCTCGGCGCTGGTCGATATCGATTTCCGCGGCTCGGTCGACGACGTGCTGGCGCGGCTGCCGCAGCCCGCACCTGCGCGCGACGAGGAGCCGACGCCGACCGCGCCGCGCGGCCCGGGACGTCCGAAGCTTGGCGTCGTCGCGCGCGAGATCACGCTGTTGCCACGGCATTGGGATTGGCTCGCGCAGCAGAAGGGCGGCGCGTCGGTTGCGATCCGCAAGCTGGTCGACGAGGCGCGGCGCTCAAGCGGCGACAAGGACCGCACGCGCAGCGCGCAGGATGCCGCCTATCGCTTCATGACTGTCATGGCCGGCAACCGGCCGAACTATGAAGATGCGATCCGCGCGCTGTTCGCCCACGACCGGCGCCGCTTTGCGACGCTGATCGCGGACTGGCCGGCCGACATCCGCGATCACGCGATCCGGCTCGCCTATAGCGATCAAGCGGACTGACTGGTTTCGAGTGACATGGATGGCGGCCCGGCCTGCCGGCGATTCGGTTCTGATCGAACTGAACCGCAGCCCCTGGTCCGCCGCCGTCCCTGACGTCGCAATTTTTGGAAGTTGAACGTGTCCAACCCTCGCTCCCTGCGCAAAGCCTTCCTCGCCTTCCTCGCGCCGATGCTGCTCAGCAACGTGCTGCAGTCGCTGTTCGGCACCATCAACGGCGTCTATCTCGGCCAGATGATCGGCGTCGACGCGCTCGCCGCCGTCTCGGTGTTCTTTCCGGTGATGTTCTTCTTCATTTCCTTCGTGATCGGCCTGAGCGCCGGCGCCTCGGTCATGATCGGCCAGGCCTGGGGCGCCGGCGAGCCCGACCGGGTGAAAGCGGTCGCCGGCACCACCATGACCGTGACGCTGCTGCTCGCGCTGGCGATCGCGATATCAGGCGGCCTGTTCGCGCGCCCGCTCTTGATCGCGCTCGCGACGCCATCCGACGTCCTCGACGCCGCGGCGGCTTATGCGCAGATCATGATGATCACGATGCCCATCACCTTCGCATTCCTGCTGCTGACGGCGATGATGCGCGGCGTCGGCGACACCGTGACGCCGCTGGTTGCGCTGACGGTCTCGACCATCGTCGGCCTAGTGGTGACGCCGGCGCTGATCCGCGGCTGGCTCGGCCTGCCGATGCTCGGCGTCGCCAGCGCTGCGGTTGCCTCCGCGGTCTCGGGCGTGGTCACGCTGCTGTGGCTGCATGTCCATATGCTGCGGCACCGCCATGCGCTGGCCTTCGACGCCGCGTTTCTGCGCGCGATGCGGCCGAACGGCGCGCTGCTGCGCATCGTGCTGCGGCTCGGCATTCCGACCGCGATCGGCATGGTGGTGGTCTCGCTTGCCGAGCTGGTGCTGCTCGGCCTCGTCAACGGCTTCGGCTCGGACGCCACCGCGGCCTATGGCGCGGTTAACCAGGTGATCGGCTATGTGCAGTTTCCGGCGATCTCGATCGCGATATCGGTGTCGATCTTCGGCGCGCAGGCGATCGGCCGCGGCGATTCCGCCCGGGTCGGCGCCATCGTCCGGACCGGGATCGAGATGAATCTCGCGCTGACCGGCGGGCTGGTCGTGCTGGGCTATCTCTTCGCGCGGCCGCTGATGGGCTTCTTCATCGTCGACAATGCCGTGCTCGGGCTGGCGCAGCAGCTGTTGTACATCGTGCTGTGGAGCATGGTGCTGTTCGGCATGGCGACGGTGTTTTCGGGCGCGATGCGCGCCGGCGGCACGGTGTGGATGCCGCTGTTGCTTTCGACCCTGCGATCGCGGTGGTCGAGGTGCCGGTCGCGATCCTGCTCAGCCGCACCATCGGCGTCAGCGGCATCTGGATCGCCTATCCCGTCACTTTTGCAACCATGTTCGTGCTGCAGATGGCCTATTACGCCCTGGTATGGCGCAAGCAGACCATCAAGCGGCTGATTTGACATCGCGCGCCGCGGCTCACATGATGACTATCATATTCTACTGATGGCGCCTGCGACAGCAGGTCCATGCTAAACAAGCCCAAACGAGACAGGCCGAGGGAGAGACCGCCGTGAGCCAAAATCCGCAATTCCTGTTCGATTTCGGCAGCCCCAACGCTTTCCTCAGCCATGAAGCAATCCCGGCAATCGAAAAGCGCACCGGCGTCAAGTTCGAATATGTCCCGATCCTGCTCGGCGGCATCTTCAAGGCCACCAACAACAAGTCGCCGGCCGAGACGCTGGCGGGCGTCAGGAACAAGCCGGAGTTTCAGAAGATCGAGACCGAACGCTTTCTCAAGCGCTTCAACGTCAAGCCCTACACCTGGAACCCGTTTTTCCCGGTCAATACGCTGAACCTGATGCGCGCGGCGGTCGCCGCCCAGTTTGAGGGCGTGTTCGAGAAGTATATCGAGGCCGCCTTCCACCACATGTGGGTCGAGCCCAAGAAGATGGACGATCCTGAGGTCGCCGGTAAAGCCATCGCCTCCTCCGGCCTTGACGCCGCGAAACTGTTCGCCCGCGCACAGGACGCGGATGTGAAGGCCAAGCTGATCGAATATACCTCATCCGCCGTCGAGCGCGGCGCGTTCGGCTCGCCGACCTTTTTCGTCGGCAACGAGATCTTCTTCGGCAAGGAGCAGCTGCGCGAAGTCGAGGAAATGGTATCGGGAAAGTGAGATGAGCGAATGGCCAATAGCGAGTAGCGAATAGTCGAACAGTATCCTTATCTATTCGCTACTCCCTATTCGCTCGCCTCCTCGGGCAACAACAAAGAAGGACAAATTCCCATGCGCGTTCTCGTGGTCGGCGCCGGTGCGATCGGCGGTTATTTCGGTGGCCGGATGCTTCAGGCCGGCCGCGACGTCACTTTCCTGGTGCGCCCTCGCCGCGCTTCCGAGCTCGCCTCCGCCGGGCTCGTGATCAAGAGCCCGAACGGCGATGTCACGCTGAACAACCCGCCGACCGTGCAGGCCGACAAGCTGTCGGACAAGTTCGACGTCGTGCTGTTGAGCTGCAAGGCGTTCGATCTCGAGGATGCGATTAAGTCCTTTGCGCCCGCCGTCGGCAACAAGACCGCGATCATCCCGCTGCTCAACGGCATGCTGCATCTCGATACGCTCGACAAGACGTTCGGAGCTCAGCATGTGCTCGGCGGCCTGTGCGCGATCGCGGCGACGCTGAACGAGAAGCGCGAGGTGGTGCAGCTGCAGCCGATGCAGTCGCTCGGCTTCGGCGAGCGCGCCGGCGGCCTGTCGGACCGGGTGCGCGCGATCGCTGAAACTTTCTCGGCGATCAACGGCGCCAACGCCAGCGAGCATGTGATGCAGGACATGTGGGAGAAGTGGGTGTTCCTGGCCTCGCTCGCCGCCTCCACCAGCCTGATGCGGACCTCGGTCGGCAACATCCTGGCCGCGCCCGGCGGCAAGGATTTCCTGCTCGGCATCCTCGACGAATGCAGCGCGATCGCCGCCGACGCCGGCCATGGCCCGGGCGGACCGTTCTTCCAGCGCACCCGCGGGCTCCTGACCACCGAGGGCTCGCCGATGACCGCATCGATGTTCCGCGACATCAAGGCGGGGCTGCCGGTCGAGGCCGATCACGTGATCGGCGACCTGATCGTGCGCGCCGACGCCGCCAAGATCCCGGTGCCGAAGCTGCGCACGGCCTACACGCATCTCAAGGCGTATGAGAAGCAGCGGGCTGGGTGATCTTGTAGCCCGGATGGAGCGGAACGAAATCCGGGAATCATCTCGCGGCAGATAGAGCGCCCCGGATTGCGCTGCGCTCCATCCGGGCTACGCACATTTTTCGTACCTACAAATGCGCCAGATAATGCGCGAGCGCGGTGATCTCTTCGTCGCTCAGCGGATAGGCAACATCGGCCATCGCGGCCTGGGCGCCGCCGGAGCGCTGGCCCGACTTGTAATCGTGCAGCGCCTTGACGAGATATTCCTCGCGCTGGCCGGCGATGCGGGCCACCGCCTTGGTACCGGCAAACGTATCGCCATGGCATGAGGCGCAGCGGCGGCCGGCGGCGGCTTGCTTGCCCTTTTCGGACAGGTCCGGATTGTCGTCCTTGCCGCCCTTGAACGGCGTCAGCGACGCGAAATAGGCGCCGAGACTGCGGATGTCGTCGTTGTTGAGCTGCTCGACGATCGGCTGCATCTGCTCGTTCTTGCGCGCGCCGGCGCGGAAGAACACCAGCTGCCATTGAACGTACTGGTCG
Organism: Bradyrhizobium sp. KZN70725; assembly: GCF_055264925.1. Taxonomy (NCBI): domain Bacteria; kingdom Pseudomonadati; phylum Pseudomonadota; class Alphaproteobacteria; order Hyphomicrobiales; family Nitrobacteraceae; genus Bradyrhizobium; species Bradyrhizobium sp. KZN70725. Next base: position 214,305 of record NZ_JBUYWT010000006.1, on the reverse strand, counting down.
AGCTGGCCGGCGAGCGAGGGAATGTTCTCGGTCTGCGAGATGCCGTTGTCGCCGTGGCAAGCGGCGCAGAGTTCGGCCTTCGCCTTGCCGGCGGCGACATCGGCGGCATTGGCGGACGACGCAACTGCGATCACCGCCGCGAACAGGATTGCAAAGGACGTAACACGCATTGCCAGTTTTCTCCACGGGTCATTGCCGGGCCTGGCCCGGCAATCCATCTGGCTTGCAGAAGGGTTGTTGTTTGGATGGATGCCCGGATCAAGTCCGGGCATGACGAGTCTGTTCCGTCGTTGGGCTTGCCGAACCACGTAAACGGGGCTGCGGCTGCCTGATCGGCCACCGCAGCCCCGCATTGTTTCAACCGTTACTTCTTGCTGTAGCTGATGCGATAGATCGCACCGGCCCAGTCGTCGGCGACGAGAATCGAGCCATCCTTGTCGAGCAGGATGTCGGCGGGACGGCCGAGATAGCCCTGGTCACCCTCGATCCAGCCGTCGGCGAAGATCTCCTGCTTGGCGTTCTTGCCGTCAGGGCTCGCGGTGATCTTCACGATGCGGCCGCCCTGGTACTTATGCCGGTTCCAGGAGCCGTGCTCGGCGATCAGGATGCTGTTCTTGTACTCGGCCGGGAATTGGCTGCCGGTATAGAACTTCATGCCGAGCGGCGCGACGTGCGCACCGAGATTGTACACCGGCGGAGTGAACTCCGAGCACTTGTGACCCATCGCGAACTTGGTGTCCGGCAGGTTGCCCTGGTGGCAATAGGGATAGCCGAAGTGCTCGCCGATCTTCGAGATCATGTTGAGCTTGTCGCTCGGCAGATCGTCGCTGATCCAGTCGCGGGCATTCTCGGTGAACCAGTACTTGCCGGTGCGCGGATCGACGTCGCCGCCGACCGAGTTGCGCACGCCGAGCGCCCAGATTTCCGCGTTGCCGGTCTTCGGATCGACGCGGCGGATCTGCGACACCGAGGTCGGCGGAATGCCGATGTTGAAGGGCGGTCCGAACGGAATGTAGAACCAGCCTTCCTTGTCGACGGCGATGTATTTCCAGCCATGCGCCGCGTAGGACGGCATGTCGTCATACACCACCTTGCCGCTGCCGAGATTGTCGAGATTGGCTTCGGCATTGTCGTACTTGATCAGCTTGTCGACCGCGATAACGTAGAGCGCGCCGTCGCGGAAGGCGAGGCCGGTCGGCATGTTGAGGCCCTTGAGGATGGTCTTGACCTCTTTCTTGCCGTTGTTGTCCTTGATCGCATAGACGTTGCCGAGCCCGAACGAGCCGACGAACAGCGTGCCCTTGTCACCCCAGGCCATCTGCCGCGCCGCGAGCACGTTCGAGGCATAGACCTCGATCTTGAAGCCCGGTGGCAGCTTGATCTTCTTCATCATCGTCGCGAGCTCGGAATCGGACGCGCCGGTCGGCGGACCGGACGGCGGGGCAAGGCCCTTCTGCGCTTCGGTCTCGTCGCCGAGGAACCAGTCATCCGGCGGATGGGTCCAGAATTCCTTGGTGCCCGATTCGTACTTCTTCAGCGCACGATTCTTGTCTGTCTGTTGCTGCGCACTGGCGAAGGTCGTCCCCGCCAGCAGCGCGATCGCCGCGAACGCAAGTATTGATCGATTGAAAGCGGATTTCATCGCGTCACTCCCCTACGCAAGCCGTTGCAGCTTGCCTGTTATTGATTTTGAACGCCCTGAGAGATGATGGTGGCGGTCCGTGAGGTAGGTCAGACGGCAAAATGGTAGCACATCCATCGACGCTGAAAAGCGCGTCCGCCGGTGTGCGCTGCGTCAAAACTAGTTGAGACGATATTTGAGACGAAGTTTTCCTGAGCAGCCTGCCTGATAACAAGGCATTCTGCACCGCAGCGTGATATTCGAATGAAGCTAACGCTCGTGATCGCCTCTATCGCGACGACAGGCGCGCCAGACCGAGCGCTTGCGCCTTGGCCTTCGACAGCGGCCTGAACAACACGCTGCGCCGCTGCCCGCTCGTGATCGCCGCGATCTTGAAGCCGTCATCGGCGGCGATGATGTCGCCGGTCCGAAGCGTCATGTCGTCCTCGATCGCAATCGGCGAAAGGCCGGTGGACGCGCCGGCGCTGCACGAGCATTGCGGCACCATCTCGCGCTGGAAGCGGAATGCATTGGCGAGCGCCTTGTAGGTCTCGCCGGCTTCGGTTCTGGCGCTGTCGATATCGGAGCTGGAGTACAGCTTCACCTCGGCGGCGGGACAGGCCGCCTCGCATGCCTTGACGTCCGCCGTCTCGCTGACGCGCGGCAACGGAAAGAAGCGGCCGTCGCAGGTCCTGACGCAGAAGTTTTGCTGGCCGCCCCGGTGCGACCGCGTCGTGATGTAGACCCGCGCTCGCGGCCGTTCGGCCGGCTCGAAGTCAGGCGCCGGCCCAAAGCCAGGCATGGGAGAGAAGCTGGGCGCCGGGGCATACGCCGAGTCGCTCGGCAATTGCTGCGCTGATGCGCCCGAACATGTCCAGACGCCGACGAGCACGACCAGCGCAGCGACGTTTGCGCGAGCCAAGCGGCGATTTAACCCGGGAGCCGGCTTCCAACAGATCGACATCGTTCACGCGCTTGCCGCCCGGCAAAACCGGCGGCAACCAGTCCAGCTCCAACACAACCACAGATTTCTATCAGTTTTGAGAATGCAACGTTTGCCGGTTAACAAAAGCCGGAAACCGCCACGGCGGGCCGCGGCATCTTGACCTCGCGATCGCGGCCTGGAGATGCGACCTTGGGCCGGACAGCAAAAAGCCCGCGCCAGTGGGCTGGCCTCATCAGCGGGCCTTCATCAGACTGTCAGCTCGGTCAGCGAGAAGTTTTGGAGCGGGCGAAGGGGCTCGAACCCTCGACCCCGACCTTGGCAAGGTCGTGCTCTACCACTGAGCTACACCCGCATCCGAAATGGCGGCGATCGCTCGCCGGCAACGGCAGACCTATGCCAAAAGCTGTCTGTGAATGCAACACAAGAGCGCGGTCCGAACCTCACGAAATCGCACGGTTTCTCTAAAAATTGACCCCGAATCGGCCGAAACCGGCTGCGCCGCCGATTTCTCTTTAGATTTCCGCCGGAACCGGCCTCAGGGCCATCTCGTCCCGGAGCGATTCGAGCCAGGTCTCGAACCAGCCGGCCAGCGTCTGCGCCAGCTCGACGCGGCGGGTCGGGTCGCAATCGAACACGGCCCACCATTCGATAAAGGCCCGGTCGCCGTCGATCACCGGGGTTACCCGCAGGGTCGCACTGAAATCCGTCATCGGCAGGGTCGGGGTGTCGACGAATTCGTAGGTCTGGAAGCGCTCGACGTCGGACTGCGCGAGCAGCCGCTGCCGGATCCGCCGCTCCCGGTACAGCACATTGCGCACGGCCCCGACGGTATCGCCGGATTTGCCGTCCTCGATCTCGCTCGTCCGCGGGCCATGGACCCAGACCGGGTAATTGTTGAAATCGCGGATGATTTTCCAGACCTCGCCGGCCGGCTGCTCGAACACCGTGCTGTAATAGGCCTTTGCCACGGGCGCTCCCCTGCTGTCATGAATGATCGCTATCATCGGCCGTTCCGCGGCACCAACCCACCCGATCTCCGATGGAACGGGACGGGCGGCCAAGCGATTGAATTTTGCTGGCTGACTGCCATTTACGGAGCATGATCCCGGAAACCGGTTCCCACTTTTCCGGGATCATGCTCTAGCTGACAGAACGGCTGAACGTGCCGTTCCGGGCGTGCTAGAACGCCCACCGGATTTCCGACCTCAGAAGCAGGCGAGGACAACGTGACGATAATGGAGCAGGGCGGCCCCACGCCCGAGGCAGCGCCCGATCTGATCAAGGAGACGACGACCCAGACCTTCGTCAAGGACGTCATCGAGGAATCGCGCCGTCAGCCGGTCATGATCGACTTCTGGGCGCCGTGGTGCGGTCCCTGCCGCCAGCTCACGCCGATCCTGGAAAAGGCGGTTCGTAACGCCAAGGGCCGGGTCAAGCTGGTCAAGATGAACATCGACGAGCATCCGCAGATCCCCGGCCAGATGGGCATCCAGTCGATCCCGGCCGTGATCGCCTTCGTGGGCGGCCAGCCCGCCGACGGCTTCATGGGCGCGGTGCCGGAGAGCCAGGTCAACGCCTTCATCGAGAAGATCACCAAGGGCGTGCCGGCCGCCGGCGAGCCCAATCTCACCGAGATCCTGGCCGAGGCCGACGCCGTGCTTGCCGAGGGCGACGCCGCCCAGGCCGCGCAGATCTATGCCGAGGTGCTGGCGCACGACGCCACCAACATCGCGGCGCTCGCCGGCCTCGCCAAGTGCTACGTTACGTCGGGTGCAATGGAGCAGGCCAAGCAGACGCTCGCGATGGTTCCGGAATCCAAGCGCAACGACGCCGCGGTGAAGGCGGTGCAGGCGGCGATCGATCTCGCCGAACAGGCGGAAGCGGTCGGCCCGGTCGCGGAGCTGGAACAGAAAGTCGCCGCAAACCCGCTCGATCATCAGGCCCGATTCGATCTCGCCACCGCGCTCAATGCGATGGGCAAGCGCACGGAAGCGACCGAGCAATTGCTCGCCATCGTCAGGCGTGACCGCAAGTGGAACGACGACGGCGCGCGCAAGCAGCTGGTGCAGTTCTTCGAGGCGTGGGGCGGCACCGATGAGGCAACCGTCGAGGGGCGCAAGCGGTTGTCGACCATCCTGTTCTCGTAAAGCACGCCCGTCACAGCAGCGGGACCGCAGATGCCGATCAATGCCGAATATCGCGGGCCCGGCGAGCTCCCGGAGGTGATCCCGGTGTTCCCGCTGCCCGGCGCGTTGCTGCTGCCGCGCGGCCAGATGCCGCTCAACATCTTCGAGCCGCGATATCTCGCGATGATCGACGACGCGTTGCGCGACGGCCATCGCCTGATCGGCATGATCCAGCCCGACGTGACGCATTCGCAGAAAGAGGCGAAGCCGGTCCTGTTCCGGATCGGCTGCGTCGGCCGCATCACCCAGCTCGCCGAATCCGGCGACGGCCGCTACATCCTCGAACTGACCGGCGTCGCGCGCTTCAAGGTGGTCGAGGAGCTGACCGTGCAGACGCCGTACCGGCAGTGCAAGGTCGACTTCTTCTCCTTCGCCGGCGACTTCACCGCGCGCAAGGGTGAGGAGGCCGTCGACCGCAAGGCGCTGCTCGAAGTGCTGGCCGATTTCCTGGAAGCCAACAATCTGAAGGTCGACTGGGAAGGTATCGAGTCTGCGCCCAACGAGGCGCTGGTCAATGCGCTGGCGATGATGTCGCCCTATGGTCCCGCCGAGAAGCAGGCGATGCTCGAGGCGCCGGACCTGAAGACCCGCGCCGAGATCCTGATCGCGGTCACCGAGATGGACCTCGCCAAGAAGCGCACCTCGGGCGACCCGCCGGTGCAGTAGCTACCGACCGGGATCAGACGTTTGTTGTTTGGATCGCTCGGCCCGCGATCGTCCACCTCTCCCCGTCGGGGAGAGGTAAACTTCCGTTGCGGCTTCAGCTTAAGAACGATTGCGCAGCTGCTTGCGACCGGTGAACATCGCGCGCACCAGGTTCTGACGCTGCAGCAAACCGACCACGACGACGCCGAGCACATGCAGCCCGACCAGCACCATGACCGCATCCGAGGCATAGGCGTGGGTGTCCTCGACCCACCAGACTCCGAAGAAGGTCACGGTGACCTCCATCACGCCCGTGATTGTCGAGATCGCAAGCAGGAACAGCAGCGCCACCAGCATCACGGTGCCCGCCGGATTGAGTCCGATGTAGCGCCCGGTGATGCCGCGCCGGAGATTCCAGATGTAGCGCGGCGCGGCGCGCAGGCGGACGCCGAGCCTGCCGAAACGCGCGTAGCGCGTGCCGGCAAAGCCCCAGATCAGCCGGAACGCCAGCAGGGCGATCACCGAATAACCCGCCAGCCGGTGCAGCCGGTCATAGGTGCTGGGCGTCACCCAGGCGACCAGGACGAGGATGGCGAGCGCCCAGTGCCACAGCCGCAGCGGCAGGTCCCAGACCTGCACGCTGGTCGCGCCGCGGGCGCCCCGCGCCGCCTCCGTCATCGCGCCTGCTTCACTTCGCGATCGTGTGCTTCAGGCTGAGGTCTTCCGGGCTGTAGAACAGCTCGTAGAGCTTGCCTTCCTTGACGCCGTACACCTCGTAGCAGGAGCCCTCGATTTTCGACCGGCGCACCTCGTAGCCGAGCGCCTTGGCCTTGGCTTCGGCCTCGCTTGCCGGCTTCCACGACGCCTTGTCGAGTTTGGTGCAATTCTTGTAGCCGTCGGCGAACGCCGCCGATCCGGTCAGCCCAAGAACGCTCCCAAGGACGCATGCTGCAAGCGCAGCACTCGAAATCACTCTCACGCGCATATCCCCTCCGTTGACAATCATACCCACAACGCCTTCGCGCAGGGCACATGCGTGACGAATGCTGACGCGATTGCCAAGTCAAGGAAGCGCCGCGACGGCTGGCTTTAGAGGAATTCTAACGGTCGCCAAAACCGCTTTGCGCTCCACGCGCAGATCGGTTTTGACCGCGTGCTGCGGCCTTAAGCCTCATGCGTATCGGGCCGCCCGGCGCAGCCCATCGATCAGGACGCAGCACCCGCCATTGCAAGACGGACCGTAGGCCGTTCGGCCGCTGCCGGGGTTCGCCCGCCGATCATCTGTGCGACCTTCTCGCTCTGCACCGGCGGGCTGAAGTGGAAGCCCTGCACTTCCACGCAAGCATCGGCGCGGAGAATGTCGAGCTGCTCCCTGGTTTCAACGCCTTCGGCCGTCGTGGTCTTGCCGAGGCTGACGGCAAAGCGCACGATCGCGCGCGCGATCCGGCGCGACTCGTCGGTCGCGCCCGAGAGCTCGGACACGAAGCTGCGGTCGATCTTGACCTTGTCGAACGGAAACTTCTGCAGAAAGCTCAGCGACGAGTAGCCGGTGCCGAAGTCGTCGAGCGCGATCCGCACCCCGAGATCGTGCAATTGGCTAAGCGCGGTAAACACCGCTTCGCTGTCCTGAATGATGGCCGTTTCGGTAACCTCGAGCTCGAGGCGCTCCGGCGAAATTCCGGCACTCGCCAGCGCGTGCACGATCACCGGGACCAATTCCGGACTCCTGAACTGCACAGGCGACAGGTTGATCGCGATCTTGAGGTCGCCCGGCCATTTGGCGGCTTCCGCACACGCGGTGCGCAGCACCCATTCCCCGAGCGGCACGATCAGGCCGGTCTCTTCCGCCAGCGGAATGAACTGCGCCGGCGATACCATGCCGCGGTGCGGATGGTGCCAGCGGAGCAGCGCCTCGAAGCCGCAGGTCTCCCCGCTCGCGACGTGGATGAACGGCTGATAGTGCAGCTCGAACTCGCCATTGGCGAGCGCACTGCGCATGTCGCGCTCGAGGCTGCGGCGGGCCTGCAGCAGCCGATCGAGCTCCGGCTCGAAGAAGCGGAACGAGCCGCGCCCGCCGCTCTTGGCCGAGTAAAGCGCGAGATCGGCGCTGCGCAGCACCTCGTCCGAATCGGTGCCGTCGCGCGGTGCGATCGCAATGCCGATGCTGGTCGTGGTGGTCACCCGATGGTCGCCGAGATCGATCGGCTCGCTGAGCGCCTTCCTGATCTTCTCGGCGAGCAGGCCCGCTTCCGTGACCGGATCGCTGACATAGTCGATCACCGCGAACTCGTCGCCACCGAGCCGCGCAACCAGCGTCGTATCACTGACGGATCTGCGCAAGCGCGCGGCCACCGACTTCAGCAACGCATCGCCCGCCGGATGCCCGAGCGTGTCGTTGACGTCCTTGAAGCGGTCGAGATCGAGCATCAGCACCGCAAGACTCGGTCCGCCGCACCGGGCACCGGAGAGCGCGCGCTCCATCCATTCCTTGAGCAGCACGCGATTCGGCAGATCGGTCAGCGCGTCGTGCTGCGCCATATAGGTGATCTTGGCCTCGGAGCGCCGCTGCTCGGTGACGTCGCGATGCGTCGCCACCCAGCCGCCGCCGGGCATCGGCTGCCGCGTCACGCAGATCAGCCGGCCGTCGGCGAGCTCGTCGACCCGGCTGTTGATCTCGCCGGCCGGGAGCGCGTTCAGTGTCGCGAGCACCTGCGTCGCGGCACTGTCGCTGGTCTCGCCCTTGAGAATGCCGTTGGCGATGCGATGCCTGATGATCTCGCGATGGGCCGTGCCGGGCAGCAGCAGTTCCGGCGGCAGCCGGTACATCTTGGCGTAGCGATCGTTGCAGACGACGAGGCGCTTCTCCGCATCGAACATGCAGAGGCCCTCGCCCATATGGTTGATCGCGGTATCCAGCCGGAACCTCTGCTCCTCCAGCGCCTTCTGCGACGCCTCGACCTGCTGTCGCGCCGACGAAAGCTGGCTGATGATCTCCTCGAAGCGGCGGGTGCGAAGCGCCAGCCGGCGATCCGCGAGCACGCCGACCAGGCTCATCCCGAGCACCGATAGCGCCACACCGGCGATCACGATGGCGAGGAAGGCAGGCGAGAGCGACAGGGCCGCCGGAGCCTGCAACGGATCCGGAACGATCTCGACCGCGCCCATCGCGGTGAAATGATGCGACACGATCGCAAGCGTCAGCAGCAGCGCTGCGACGAGCGACATCCAGCGGTCCTGACGGCGGACCGCGATCGCCAGCGCGGCGTAGCCGAACAGCATGCCGAGCACGATGGAGGCCGCCACGAGATCGAGCGACCAGACCACGTGGCCCGGCACCTCCAGCGCCCACATCCCGAGATAGTGCATGCTGGCGATGCCGGCTCCGATCACGGCGCCGCCGACCGGCGCGCGCCAGCGGCTGGAGTCGCTGGCGGCAAGGCCGAGGCCGCCGGATGTCAGCATCATCGCCGCGGCGAGCGACAGCGCGGTGAGGACGATGCCGTAGCCGGTGGGGACTCCCGGCTCATAGGCCAGCATGGCGATGAAATGCGTTGCCCAGATGCCGTAGCCGATCGCGGCTCCCGCGATCGCAATCCAGATCAGCCGCGTCCTCGCCTGCGATGCAATTGCACGATGAAAAATATTGACGGCCACAATACTGGCAACGAAGCAGACCAGTCCGGCGAGCAGAACGAGCCGCCAGTCATGCTCACCTGAAAGGCACGTAAGAACACGAAACATGCGTCGGTCCATGGTTGTCCGTACGCACAGGCTAGGCTGATTGAATTGTCTTCTCGATAATATTCTGCAACTTTCAGTGGCATGGTTATCCGCGCGTAAGCCGATTCCGCACCGAAATTGATGGCTCCATAAATTTCACAGTCATGCGCGATCCGCGCGGCTTAGCCTGCCAGCGGAACGAGCACGGTTTCACCGGTTGCAACCAACGAGGCTTCACCCTGCTCGTTCTCCGTAAAAAGTTCCGCGCGCGCGAAGACCTGCCTGCGTCCGGCACGCAATGTGGTTCCTTTGGCGATGAAGCAGCGGCCCAGCGCGGGCTTCAAGCAGTTCATCGAGAAATGCGATGCGGTGACGGAACCTGCGATCGACGCCGCGGCAAAGCCGCAGGCGGTGTCGAGTAGCGCCGCGATCACGCCGGCATGGAGGTGACCCGCATATTGGGTGAGATCGTCGCGCCAGGGCATCCGCAGTTCCACCGTGCCGGTGCCGGTGGAGACGATCTCAAAGCCGGCAAGCCGATTGAAGGCCGCCGACGCATTGGTCGCAACGAGACGTTCGAGATCGAAGCCCGGGCCAGTCGTCATGTAAAACTCCATTGCGGGGGTCGCCGTTCGAGATTCGCTCTGACGGCCTCGATGTGATTGGGCGAGCCGAGCAGAAGCGCCTGTTCGGCCGTTTCGGCCGCGAGTCCGGTCGCCGCATCGCGATCGGCTGCAAGATTGAGCAGCCGCTTGGCCGCGCGGATCGCATCCGGGCTGCGGTCCGCGATCGCGCGCGCCGTCTCCAGCGCGGCCTCGCGCGGCTGTTCGACGATGCGGGTGGCGAAGCCATGACCAAGCGCATCCTCCGCGGAGAAGATGCGCGCGGTGTAGGTGAGTTCACGGACCACATCCTCGCGCGCGAGATGACGCATCAGCTGCGTGCCGGCCATGTCGGGCACCAACCCCCATTTGGCTTCGATGATCGCAAGGCGCGTGCCGGGTGCGAGATATCTGATGTCGGCACCAAGCATCAGCTGAAAGCCGCCGCCGAAGGCGATGCCGTGGACGGCAGCGATGACCGGCACCGGCAACTCGCGCCAGAGCCACACCAGATGCTGCGCAAAGTTGGCAATGCCGTGGGTCCGCTGGCCGAGATCGGCAAAGGGCAGGATGGACTCGCCCTCCGTCGTTGCGACCAGCCGCTCCATGTCGAGGCCTGCGCAGAAGGCCTGCCCTTCGCCCGAGAGCACCACGGCGCGGAGCTTGCGGTTGTCCGCAAGCTGCGCACCGATCTCGGCGATCGCGGCGAACATCGCCGGATCGAGCGCATTGAGCTTGTCCGGGCGGTTGAGCCTGACGTCCGCGACGCCATTGGCGATGCTGAGGCTGATGCGATCAGTCGTCATGGTCGTCCTCGCTAATAGCCGGCGGCGGCGAGCGCCACCACGGCGCTCATCGCCATCCAGCCGAAGTGGCGGCCGCGGGTCGCCACCGCGTTGGCGAGCGCCGCGATGCCGAACACGACGCCGAGCGTCGCCACGATCCAGTGCCGCGCGGCATCGGAGGCCATCGCAGGCGCGGCGATCAGCAGCACACCGCCGCCGATCCAGGCAATGGTGCCGGCCTGATAGACCAGGCGAAGCAAGAGCCGCAGCCGCGGCGGCTCGACGGTGGCGCGCGCGAATATCCTGGTCTCGCCGAGCACGCCATGGATCAGGCTGACCAGAATGGCGACGACGCCGGCGCCCTGCAGCAGAAGATCACGCATCGCGATGCCTCCATACACTACTGTATGGGATATGATACCGGCCGCTGGCGTCTGTCAATACACTTGTGTATTGTGGGCGACGCGGACGGGGAACCATGACGGAACAGCTCTCGGTCAAGGACTGGCTCGATCAGGGCCTGAAGACGCTGGCGCGGCGCGGCTTCACGGCGCTCAAGGCCGAGCCGCTGGCCAAGGCCATGGGCGTCTCGCGCGGCAGCTTCTACTGGCATTTCGCCGACATCGGCGCCTACCGCGCCGCGGTCCTGACCCATTGGCGCGAGGTCGCGGCCGAGCAGGTGATCGCCGAGCTCGAGACCATTCCGGAAGGCGGCGACGCGCTGGCGCTGTTGCTGCGCCGTGCCTTCTCGGCGCGGCTGGCGCTGGAACGCGCGGTGCGCAGCTGGGCCACCGCCGATGCCGTGGCGCGCGCCGCCGTGCTCGAGGTCGACGAGCGCCGGATCGGCTATATCGAAACCCTGCTGCGGCAGGCCGGATTCCCGGACGACGTGGCGCGCGGCCGCGCGCAGATCTTCTACTGGGCGTTCATCGGCTACGCGCTGTTCGAGCAGGCGCTGCCGAAGCCGCGTCAGCAGGCCGCGATCGACGAATTGCTGCGGATTGCCAAACGCTGACAGCGCTTATTTGGATGTGCTACATCACGGCGAGCCGGAGACTCCCATGAATTCCACGACCGACCATCTCGAGAGCACCGCCGACCCAAAACTGCTGGAAATCCTGGTGTGCCCGATCACCAAGGGGCCGCTGGAGTTCGACGCCGCGCGGCAGGAGCTGATCTCGCGCTCCGCCAAGCTCGCCTATCCGATCCGCGACGGCATTCCGATCATGCTGCCGGAAGAGGCGAGGAAGATCGATTGATGTCAGCGCGTAGCCCGGATGGAGCGCAGCGAAATCCGGGGAAGTCGCACCGCTGAAAGGCCGGCCCCGGATTTCGCTTCGCTTCATCCGGGCTACGAGGGCTAAAGCGCCTCGCCCTTCAGCAGCCGCGGCACCTCGCCTGACAGTCCCGCCGCCTGGCGGATGAACATCTCCTTCAGCGGCGGCGCGCGATCGACGAGCCCGAGGCCAATGTCGCGCACGGTGCGCAGCAGCGTCGATTCGTTGGAGAACAGGAAGTTCAGCGAGTTGGTGGCGACGCCCATCGCCATCGTATCGAAGCGGCGCCAGCGCTGGTAGCGCTCGAGCACGTCGGCCTGGCCGAGGTCCATGCCGAGCCGCGCCGCATCGACCACGACCTCGGCGAGCGCAGCGACATCCTTCAGGCCCATGTTGAGCCCCTGCCCCGCGATCGGATGGATCACATGCGCGGCGTCGCCGATCAGCGCCAGCCGTTCGGCGATGAACGAGCGCGCGACGAAATAGCCGAGCGGGAAGGCGCGCGGCTTGTCGAGCGGCTTGATCTCGCCGAGATGCAGACCGAAGCGCTGCTCGAGCTCGGCGTGGAATTGCTCTTCGTTCAAGGCGACAATGCGCGCGGCATCGTTGCGCGTCTCGGTCCACACCAGCGACGAGCGATTACCGGTCAGCGGCAGGATCGCGAACGGCCCGGCGGGCAGGAAATGCTCCTCGGCGCGGCCGTGATGTTCGCGCTCGTGCCCGACCGTGACCACGATGCCGGACTGGTCGTAGTCCCAGCCATGGGTCGCAATCCCGGCGCGCTCGCGCAGCTTCGAGCGGGCGCCGTCGGCGGCAACCAGCAGGCTCGCATCGATCACGGTGCCGTCGGCCAGCGTAACGCTGACGCCGTCGGGCCGCGACGCGAAGCTCGACACCGCGGCGGCGCGCAGCTCGACGCCCTCGGCTTCGGCACGGCTCGCGAGCGCATCGATCAAATAGCGGTTCTCGACCATATGGGCGAACGGCTCGCCGGGCGCGACATTGCCGGCGAAGGTCAGGAATACCGGGCGCGTCGCGTCCTCCAGCTTGGAGTCGGTCACGACCATATCCGTGATCGGCTGCGCCGTCGGCGCCACCTGGCCCCAGACGCCGAGGGTCTCGAACAGCCGCCGGCAGGCCGCCACGATCGCGGTCGCGCGCGGATCGCGGCTCGGGCGCTGGCTCAGCGCCGGATCGGCCACGATGACCGGGATGTCGGGCCCAAGCCCCTGGCGCAGCGCCACGGCCAGCGCCAACCCTGCAAATGCGCCCCCGCAGATGACAATACTTCGCTGTGCCGGCATTGCCCTTCCCTTACGCGCCTCACGCTCTCAGACTATGCTTGCTACCTGATAATAGCTGGGCGAAACAGGGGCCAGAAACAAGGTCACGAACCTAACGGACGTCATTCCGGGGCGATGCGTCAGCATCGAACCCGGAATCTCGAGATTCCGGGTTCACGCTTGCCCGTGCCCCGGAATGACCGTTCAAGTCAAACCGAAAGCCGCCGATGTCCAAGAGCCTGATCGACCTGCTGTCCATCCTCGATCTCGAGCAGCTCGAAGTGAATTTGTTTCGCGGCAACAGCCCGAAAACGAGCTGGCAGCGCGTGTTCGGCGGCCAGGTGATCGGCCAGGCGATGGTGGCGGCCTGCCGCACCGTCGAGGGCCGGCTGCCGCACTCGATCCATTGCTACTTCATTCTGCCCGGCGATCCGCAGATCCCGATCATCTACCAGGTCGAGCGGCTGCGCGACGGCAAGAGCTACACCACCCGCCGCGTCACCGCGATCCAGCACGGCAACGCGATCTTCTCCATCATGGTGTCGTTCCATGCCGAGGAGGAGAGCAACTTCAATCATCAGGAGAAGATGCCCGACGTGCCGCCGCCGGAGAAGCTGACCGCGGAGGAAGTGTCGAAGCAGCCGATGTTCAAGGAGATGCCGGAGTTCATCCGCCGCTATTACGAGAGCGACCGGCCGATCGAGCTGCGCCCGGTCGAGCTCGGCCGTTATTTCGGCCAGAAGATCGACGACGGCCGCATCCATGTCTGGATCCGCACCGCCGCCAAGCTGCCCGACGATCCCGCGCTGCATCTGTGCGCGCTCGCCTATGCATCGGATTTCTCGCTGCTCGATGCCGTGATGGCGCGCTACGGCCGCACGCTGTTCGACAAGCGCATGATGCCTGCGAGCCTCGATCACGCGATGTGGTTTCACCGCCCGTTCCGCGCCGACGAATGGCTGCTCTACGCGCAGGATTCGCCGAGCGCGCAGTCGGGCCGCGGCCTGACACGCGGCCTGATCTTCAAGCCCGACGGCACGCTGGTGGCGTCCGTCGCGCAGGAAGGATCGGTGCGCGAGCGAAAGGCGTAGCGCTCACAGCGCGATCCGGAAAAAGCGCGGAGCGGTTTCCGGAGGCCTCACGCTCGAACAAAGCCGGTCGGCACGATGAGATCGCGCTTACTGGCCGGCGTAGGCGCCGCGCTCGGTCAGCGCGAATTGGGAGACGAACCAGTTGCCGTACCAGCGCAGCACCCACGGAATCGGGATCAGGAAGCCGCAGGCGATGGTGAACACGATGGTTCGCCACAGCACCTCGATGCCGGACGCATTGAAGCTGACCTCGCGGCGCGTGCCGTCGATGTTGCGGCAGATCCAGCGCATCCAGGCGGTCAGCACCCAGGCCCAGCCGATGATGGTGATGGCCGAGACCACCATCGCCACGTACCAGCCGACATAGGCGACCGGGCTGCCCTTGAACGAGATCGGCAGGTCCTGGCCGCTCGAGCTGAGATGGCCGATGATCCAGCGCACGATCATCCAGCTCAGGAAGCCCTGCAACAGCAGCGAGAGCAGCGTCACGATGTTGCTGTCGGCCACGCCGGCATAGGTCAGAAGGCCGAGCACGATGAAGACCCACCAGATGTCGAGCGGCTGCCCGGTGAAGGCGAAATGCGGGCGACCCGGCACGCGGATATAGGGGATCGCAAAGCGGTACAGGCCGGTCGCGGTCCACGGCGCCGGGATGACGAGAATCTGGCCGATGAACATCAGGAGGCTGCGGCCGAACAGGCCCCAGATCGGGAAGTCGGCGGACAGCGTGCCGCCGCTATAGCTTCCGGACGCCACCACCGGCGGCGGTCCGCCGGCTTGCGGAAATACCGGCGGCGCGCCGGCGCTCGGGACGAGGCCCGGAATCTCCCCGGCCTTCTGCCAGCCGGCCATGCCCTCGGTCCACACCAGGGTGTCGGCCCCCACCGTGCCCCGGGTGATCAGGTCGCGGAGCTGGGTTTCAGGCAGGGGGCCCTTTTGCTGGCCTTCGGATGCATAAAACCAGTTTCGGTTCGACATTTCTTGTTTCCTCGGGGCGCGCGCACAGGGACACGCGATAGGCGAAACGAACCAGCAAAAGCGCTGGCCGGGGCGGGAAAGCCACATTGTGGCCGAGCGTTTCCATTCCGTACAGTGAGGGAGCACACGCGCTGCGCATGTTTTCCGCTTCAACCTGCAAGTTTTTTATGCCATTTGCCCAGAAAGCTGCCAGATTTGGCGGACGCGAAGTGCCGCTCGGGGATGGCAAATTGCCGCTCCGGGAGGCAGCAGGTGCCGGCTCGCGGGACGGCAAGTGCCGCTCCGGGACGGGCGCACACGGAAAACCTCAAGGGAATGAAGGCCTGAACCATGAAACTCGTCGTCGCGATCATCAAACCGTTCAAGCTCGATGAGGTGCGCCAAGCGCTGACCGCGATCGGCGTCCACGGCATGACTGTGACCGAGGTGAAGGGCTATGGCCGCCAGAAGGGCCACACCGAGATCTATCGCGGCGCCGAATATGTCGTGAACTTCCTGCCCAAGCTTCGGATCGAGATCGCCGTCGATACCGAGCTCGCCGACAAGGCGGTCAGCGTCATCACCGAGCACGCCCGCACCGGCCAGATCGGCGACGGCAAGATCTTCGTGACGCCGATCGATCATGCGCTGCGCATCCGCACCGGCGAGACCGACAACGACGCGCTCTGAACCCTGGAGCCTGATCCCTCGCGACAAACGCGGAAAGCGTTTGCGCGGAGATCATGCCCAAACAAAACGATCGAGATCATCGCCGGCAACGACGCCGGCGCACGCCACAACCGCACACCAAGAAACGACGACCGTCGGGGAATGATGATGGGGGCACGAGCTCTTCGTGCAGCGATATCAGCTGCGCCGATCACTGCTGCAATCCTGTTCGCGCAAGCCACGCCGGCCTTCGCGCAAGACTCGGCATCCAGCGCCGGCGTCAACGCCGCCGACACCGCCTGGATGATCGTCGCCACCGCGCTGGTGCTGATGATGACGATCCCCGGACTGGCGCTGTTCTACTCCGGCATGGTGCGCAAGAAGAACGTGCTGGCGACGATGGCGCAGAGCCTCACCGCCGTTGCGCTCGTCTCGATCCTCTGGGTCACCTTCGGCTATTCGCTGAGCTTCGTCGGTGACGGTCCTTGGCTCGGCTCGCTCGATCGCTGGTTCCTGGCCGGCATCACCATGGACAGCATCAATCCGGCGGCGAAGACCATCCCCGAAGCGCTGTTCATGCTGTACCAGATGACGTTCGCGATCATCACGGTGGCGCTGGTCGCAGGCTCGGTCGCCGACCGCATGCGGTTCTCCGCCTATGTGCTGTTCTCGATCGGCTGGTTCATCTTCGCCTATGTGCCGCTGGCGCATTGGGTGTGGGGCGGCGGCTTCCTCGCATCAGTGGGCGTGCTGGATTTCGCCGGCGGTCTTGTGGTGCATCTCTCCGCCGGCATCAGCGGCCTGGTCGCGGCCAAGGTGATGGGCAACCGCCACGGCTATGGCCATG
Source organism: Bradyrhizobium sp. KZN70725 (assembly GCF_055264925.1). Taxonomy (NCBI): domain Bacteria; kingdom Pseudomonadati; phylum Pseudomonadota; class Alphaproteobacteria; order Hyphomicrobiales; family Nitrobacteraceae; genus Bradyrhizobium; species Bradyrhizobium sp. KZN70725. The sequence goes on along the minus strand of NZ_JBUYWT010000006.1, from coordinate 197,676 downwards.
ACAATCTTTCACCGTTCGATCTGTCGCTCGCGGTGGTCGGCACCGGCCTGCTCTGGGTCGGCTGGTTCGGCTTCAACGGCGGTTCGGCGCTCGCGGCCAATTCGCGCGCGGTGATGGCGATCACCGCCACCCATCTTGCGGCCTGCGCCGGCGCGCTGACCTGGGGCGCGATCGAATGGGCGACGCGCCGCAAGCCGTCGGTGCTCGGCATGATCTCGGGTGCGGTCGCGGGACTCGGCACCATCACCCCGGCATCCGGCTTCGTCGCGCCGTGGCACGGCGTCGTCATCGGCATCATTGCCGGCCTGGTCTGCTTCTGGGCCTGCACCTGGCTGAAGCATCGCTTCAAGTATGACGACTCGCTCGACGTGTTCGGCGTGCACGGCATCGGCGGCCTGACCGGCACGCTGCTTGCCGGCGTGTTCGCGGCCTCCGCAATCGGCGGCACGTCCGGCCTGCTCGAGGGCAATCCGAAGCAGCTGCTGATCCAGCTCTACGGCGTCGCGGTGACCTTTGTCTGGTGCGGCGGCGTCACCTTCGTGCTGCTCAAGCTGGTCAGCGCCTTCGTCCCGCTGCGCGTCTCGATGCAGCAGGAGCTCGAAGGTCTCGACATCTCCCAGCATGGCGAGGCGCTGCAGTAAGTAGCCGAGGCGGCGGTGGCAGCCGGACTCACGGGGCCAGGACGACGACACCGGCCACCGCGAGGGCGAATTTGTAAAACAACCCCATGCAAAGGACCCGAGCGCCGCGACGTCACGAAGTACGGCGCGAGCAAGGTTCGGGCTTGCACGACACATAAGTGTATGCTTATGTGTCGTCATGGTCGACACCGACATCTTCAAGGCGCTGGCCGATCCGACCCGCCGCAAGGTCTTTGAGAAGCTGGCCGGCGGCAGCCTGAACGCCAGCGCCTTGCGCGACGGACTTGAGATCAGCCAGCCGGCGATGTCGCAGCATCTGGCGGTGCTGCGCGCGGCAGGGCTGGTGCGCGAGCAGCGACAGGGCCGCTTCGTGAACTATGAGGTCGACCCGGACGGCATCGCCAGCATCGGGACCTGGCTCGCCCGCTACCGCGCCTATTGGCCGAAGCGCATCGAAGCTCTGTCCGATCTGCTGAAGGACATGGATCAATGAGCGACACAGTAGAGCCTGATCATGCCGACGCCGACCTGGTGCTCGAATACGAGCTCGATGCACCGCCTGAAAAAGTGTGGCGTGCGGTGACCATTCCGGCTCTGCGCGAACGCTGGCTCCCGGATTGCGATCTCGCGGACGCTGAACCCCTGTCATCGATCGCTGGCGAAGAGGTGCGCTTCCGGCTGCGCGAGTCCGAGCCGCCGTTTCGCGAAAGCCATGTCACCTTCCGGATCGAGCCGAACGAGGCCGGCGGCACAAGGTTTCGCATCATCCAGCAAGCCTGCGACATCAGGGCAAAACAGCCGCAACCGGCCAACAGCAACAACCGCACAATGATGCGCGCGGCCTGATCCCCAACCTCACCTACCGAGACTTCATCACCTGCAGCAATGGAGGTCGCCGATGCGCGACATGATGCAACTCGTCCCTATGGTCGTCGAACAGTCGAGCCGCGGCGAACGTTCCTTCGACATCTATTCCAGGCTGCTGCGCGAGCGCATCATCTTCCTGAACGGCGAGGTCAATGATGCGATGTCCGGCCTGGTCTGCGCGCAGCTGCTGTTCCTCGAAGCCGACAACCCCAACAAGCCGATCAACCTCTACATCAACTCCTATGGCGGCGTGATCACCAGCGGGCTTGCGATGTACGACACCATGCAGTTCATCAAGGCGCCGGTGCACACGCTGTGCATGGGCACGGCGCGCTCGATGGGGTCGTTCCTTTTGATGGCCGGCGAGCCCGGTCATCGCGCCGCGCTGCCGAATGCGAGCCTCCACGTGCATCAGCCGCTCGGCGGCTTCCAGGGCCAGGCGTCCGACATCCTGATCCATGCCACCGAGATGCAGGAGACCAAGCGGCGCATCATCCGACTCTATGCCCAGCACTGCGGGCGCACCGAAGCCGACGTGGAACGGACCCTGGATCGGGATCACTTCATGTCCGCGCAGCAGGCGCTCGAATGGGGATTGATCGACAAGGTCTTTGCGGCACGCGACGCCGCCGAAAAACATGATCCGGTGCCGCGTTGATCTTCGTCGCTGGAGCGGCCAAACCGTTTCATGACAGCGCCATCGATTTAGGCTTCACCTCGGCATGCTGCACCGTGACCCGCACGGCATCGGGACGGCTCGATCCTCCGCGCCTGCCGCCGCCGCGGTGGTCGATCAGGCGCGCGACGACAGCGCGCCGCGCATGACGAGGCGTCAGCGAATGGTCGGCGTTCGGCAGCGTCAACCGCGTCACTCCAGGTATACTTGTGAGCCGTTTGCCGTCCTGACCGAAATGCCGTGCGATCTCCTGCAGGCTGAGATCGCCGTCCGAGGTGACCATGAGGACGCGCACGCCGCGGCTACAAAGCTCGCGCATCCAGCGCTCGACGCGGTTACGACCAAGCAAGGCGGACGGATGAATTGCCGACAGCGTCGACTTGACGGCTTCCAATCCGCGCCGCACCAGCCGCCTGGCGCTATCTGACACTGACAGCTTCCAGGCGGACCTGGTCGTCATCGCAGGCCCGTCCGCCGGACCGATCTGCTGCTGGCTTCCGCGATTCGCCTTGGAGGTTTCGTATGCTTTCCAGGCCGTAAGCTCCAGCGCGTAGGAACTGTTCCAGGCAAAGCAGAGCGGGTTGATCATGGTGAGGGCGCGGACGCGGCGGTCCGCGCGCGCAGTGTGAAAGGCCTGGAAGGCGCCCGAGCATGTGCCCACAAGCTCGACTTTGGCAAAGCCCGCCCGCTGCATCCAGTCAATCGCCGCGCCGACGTCGAAGGGGGTGCGGGAATCATAGAGGAACAGACGATTGCTCCCGGCATCGTCGCTCAAGCCGAGGCCCGGCAGGTCAATGCGTAGCGACGCCACGCCGGCGGCGGCAAGCTCGCGCGCCGCCTCGACCGTGCCGCGCGCCCAACCGACATGCGGCACGCCGCCGGAGTTGAGGAAGATGACCGGATCGGCCGCAGCATGGCCGTCACGTGGCCGGGTCAGCACGCCACAGATCAATGGCGCCTGCCTGATCACAACCGCTTCTTCCGTGTAGTGCGATCCCTCCAATAGCTCGTGGCCGGTCAGGGACTCCACGCCCTGAGCTACGCCGGCGACGGCCCGGTCGGACAACCAATCCGCCCAGCAATCGACAACGTCGGCCGGGATCCGGTTCGCGGTCGGGTCGCACATGAGCAGGTGATAGTCCTTGAACTCCGCGATTGTCGCGCCTTCGAAAGAAGTTCGACCGTCGCGGATTTCAGAGCCTGCCAACGGCTTTCCGTTCGCGATCAAAAGCATCGGCAGGGGCGGAAGGGCCGCGACGGCCCGCCGCCAATCCAGCCTCGACAGATCGGCGAGCGTCTCATGCGAAAGCCGGAAGCCGACGACCTCGCGGCCCTCGGCGAACGTCGCGTCGCTTGCCGCGCTCTTGGCGAGCGACCCATCGATCACGCGCGACATCGCGGTGATTTCGCGCACATAGGTTTTTCCGGAACTCGGTGGCGCAAGCAGCGCAAGGCCTGCCACGTCGTCCCGCCCCGCCGCAGCGAGCGGGGCCAGCAGCGCGCCGAGACGGAAGCCGGCGAGGATGACATCCTCCACGCCGCAATCCCGCTTCAACCGGTCGATCGCCGCGCCGATGCTTGCGGTCCAGGCCATCACCCGGCCCGGCGCCGAATGGTCGCCGGCAGCGTCGCCACAACCGGGATAGTCAAACAGCAGGACAGGCAGGCCCCCCGCGGCCGCCCTGTCGGACAACAGCTTCAGGAATCGGCGACTGCACAGATCCTCATGACCATGCGCGCCGGCTATGACAACGCCCCGCCGCCCCTTCGCTACGTTCATCCAGCCGATGGTATCGGCAAACACAACTGGTTTCATGTCATGCTCCCGGCGGACTCCTTTGTCCGCACGACTTCCAATTCTTCCGCTCTCGGCACCTCGTAGCTCGCGTCGCGATCGGCATTGAGCGCTGTCACCGCGCCGCCAGGTGTCGCCAGGGGCGGACCGTCAAGGCCGACCTCCCGCTCGATGCCCGGCATCAGGTGGAAATTGTTCTCCGTTGGCACGAACCGATCGTCCTGGATGGAGACGTGGTAGGCCGCGCGTTTGCAGGCCAGCCGCAGCCGCCACGCGTCCTTCCGACGCACCAAACTCACAGTCAGACCCACGTCGCGCTGCGCGGTCATGACGCCCGGCAGCACATGGAAGGCCTCGGCAAAGACCTTCCCGTCGTCGCCTTCCAGCCTTGCAACGGTGACTTCATGGCCGGGCGGCCCGAAGCGATAGGCGTAGGAAATATCGAAAAAGGCGCCGAGTACCGAGAAGGCCGAAAGCGACAGGCCGCCGTGCGCCGGCACGCTGATCGGTTGGCGCGCCGACACCACCGGCGTGACGCCGTCCCGCAGACAGGTCAGCGATAATGTCGCCCGAACGGTCTGCGCGGTATCGTTGACGGCATGGACGGTCAGCCCGTTGACGCCCTCGTCGCTCAGGATCAGCCGTAGCGGGGCAAATGCCCGCCTCAGCCCGTGCCAGACGGGCTTAGGCCGGCCGGTCGAATCGACCAGGCCCCAACCCGCGCCCGGCCGCAAGTCCTTCCAGAAGAACAGCAGTGCTCCAGCCGTCGGCGAACAGGGTCTGCGCCATTCGTCGATGGTGCGCTCCACTATCTCGGTCGTCACCGCACGGGAGAGCTCGAGATAGCGTCTGGTATTTTCGATGCGCAGCCGGCGCGCGTCGACGGAAAAAAGCGTTTCCAGATAGTGCTCGCGCACATCCTCGAAGTCCCACGACGCGCCGACGTCGCGCGGCACACCCGCCTTCCAGCGCGGATCGTGCACCGGCGGCACCGGCAGATGCGCATCCAGCGTTGCCTGGTCAGGCACATTGGCAAAGGCAAGGCATTCGCTCGCGAAGCGCACTTCGGCCCGGCGCGCGTCATCCAGCGGCCGGCAATAGGCGCCGACCCCGTAATAATGCATCGGCCCGCCATCAGCCGTGAAAGGCAGGTTGCCGCCGGATGGCGATGACGTCACAAGCACCAGGTCGGGACGCTTCGCTTCAGCGATGGGGCGCACCACCTTGTCGAACCAGGGCGTCGGATCCATCGACATCGGCATGCCCATCATCGCCGCCTGCTGTGCCACCTCGCTGCCGCCGCACAGAACGGCGAGTGACGGCGAATGCCTGAGCCGCCCGAGCAAATTCCCGACCTCGCGCGAGAGCGACGCCTGCCAGGCTTCGTCCTTCGCCGGATAGTCGAAATTGGCGAGCATCAGATCCTGCCAGACCAGGATGCCCATCTCGTCGCAGAGCTCGTGAAACGCGTCGCTCTCGTAGACGAACGTGCCGCCGACCCTGAGCATGTTGACGCCCGCCCGTCGTGCAAGATCGAGGTCGCGCGCGATCTCTTCGCGTGAGGACGGCAGCCGCACCAGGTCGGACGGCGTCCACACCGCGCCACGACAAAAGACGGATACGCCGTTGACGACCAGCCGAAAGCCGCGTCCGTCGGTGCCGCGATCGATCTCGATATGCCGAAAACCGACGCGGCCGAGCGCTACTCGCATCGAGCCTAGCGTGACGACAACCTCGTGCAGCGCCGGATCGCCATGGCTGCTCGGCCACCATGGCGCAACGTTCGCAATATCCAGTTTCGCCGTCAGCCGCGTCGCTGTCTCCGAGGTCAATGCGGCGACAGCGCCCGCGCAGGCGACCGTGGCCGGCGCGTCATCAAACGGCTCGTCCAGCGTGATCGCGATGGAAAGATGCCCTGTTGTGCCGGCGAGGTCGGCCTGCATTTGCACATCGCGCACGCCTTGCCGGTTGGTATCGCGGATCAGCTTGATCGGTCGCCATGGTCCGACGATGTCGAAGCCAGGGCACCAACCCGGCATATGGCCGATCAGCGTGGTCCGTACGAGCCTCAGCCGCTGATCGTCGATCATGCGCGGCCGCCAGCGCCCACGCGGACCGGTCAGGGTTTCCAGATGGCGGTCGAGGCTGCGGAATGCGATGGCCAGTTGCTCGCCGCCGGCAAGCGTCAGGGCCACATCATGGCGCTCGAACATCGAGGTCGAGGACAGCACGAGGCGATCGTCGAGCCAGACCTCTGCAACCGTCGCCAAGCCGTCAAATACGAGACGGGCCGGGCCGGTGACGTCGAGCCGGCGACGATACCAGACGTCCTGGTCGTGCAGCGGAGTGGGATGGTTGCGGTCCCAGCGGCCAAGCCGTTCCAGCGCAGCAGCGGCCGTGCCGGGGCACGCCGCCTCCAGCCATTCGGCGCTGCCGTCGATCGCCGCCGGAGACGCCCACGCGCCGGCCGGCGAGACGACCATGCACCAGCCGCTGTCCAGAGGCTCGGCCGTGTCGGTCGTCGACACCAAAGCGTCCATACCCATGCATTCCCATGACCGGCAGGCCGGTCCTACGCTGCCTTGCTGGCGAGATCCGCCATGCGACTGTCCAGAGCGTCCATCACCGTTTGCCAGGCCTTGGCCATCGGCCCGATGGCGTCCGCGAGCCCATCGAACCGATGCCGGGCCATGGCGCGGGCGAGCTTGAATTGCATGACCTTGGCGCCCTCGGCGATTGCCGCGGCGGCTTCGATCGCCTCGGCCAGACCGGTCTCGCCGTGCCGTCCCAGCCATTCCAGATGGCTGGAGAGGAGTTCGAAATTGGCGCCCACCTGCCGCAACGTGTTGAAGGCGTAGATGTGAAAATACTCCGGTGACCGGGCGGCCAGTGCCTCGGCATGGCCGCCGAACACGGCCGCATAGGCATCGAGCGGATTGCGCTTCGGCCTGCGCCGCAGATGCTGCGCGAGGATTTCCGTGGCCGCACTGACTGGTTCGCGCGAGGGGCGCGTGGTGTCGAACTTGACGAACTCGGCATAGGGAAACAGCGGCAGGCCGCCGGCCGGCGCGCCGTTGCGCTGCTCGAAAATGCCGTCATAGTCCTCGCCGTCCAGGGCGAAGTAGCCGTCGTTGTGGAAGTAGGCCATGTGGCGGCGCCCGGGATCGAGCACGTTGACGCCGATCGTCGTCTTGGAATGGCCACTGCGATAGGTGATGCCCTTCGTATCGGGCAGGTAGAAGGCATCGACCTCGACCAGCGGCAGCCGCCCGCGCTCGATCTGATTGAGAACGTGCGCCTCCAGACGATCGAACACGGACAGTTCCTGGATATCCAGGCCGGCCAATCGCTGCAGGTCGGCCGTCGGGAACTTGAAGAACGTGAACTGGTCGCCTTCGAAATCCTGCGCCACGGTGAAGCCGAGCGCAGCGACCGGGTCATTCCCGTTCGCATGCATGACTTCGATCAGAAGATCGACATAGCAGTTGGTCTGCGGCCATCGCCGCGCCGCGTCGTGTAGCAGGTGCGGCTTGTAGTCGGCCGGATCGAGCCCGGCGATGGCACTCTGCATTTCAGTTGCCCCAAAGCGTGTCGCGCACGGAAGCCGGCCATGCCTCGACGTCAGGGCCGTGATGGCGGAACAACGCGAGCGCCACGCGCTCCAGCCCGAAGCCGACGCAGGCCGAGTGGCACAGGCTGCCATCCGCGAATTTGAGGCCCCAGGTCTGGCCAAAATGGTCGCGATGATAGTTGAAGGACAAGCAGGCCGTCGGTTTCTCGATACTGGTTACCGGGATCAGCAGCTCGAACTTGAGTCCCTCGTCGCGCTGGTTGTTGGCCATCATCTTTCCGCCGCGACCGAAGAACGGATCGTTGGCGAGGTCAACTTCGCATGGCAGGTCGAGTGACTCGATCATCGCCTTGCCGCGCTCCAGCCAGCTTTCGCGGAAGGCGCACACCTGCTCGGCCGTCCCGATGCGGACGAATTCGCGCATGCGGAACAGCTGCATGCGCGCGGGATCCTTGGAAGGCTCATGACGGAAGCAATAGGAGGAAAGCTCGAACAGCACACCGTCATCGGGCACCGGACCGCGCGCGGCAACGGTCGGATAGAGCGGATAGCAGGCGGCTGGCGTCAGCACGACGTTCGTCGCCTGCTGCAGTTCGGTCCAGTCCTCTCCCGCAGCCATCATGCCGAGAAGCTGCGCATGCTCGCGCTCGCCGCCCATGAAGGAATGCACGCAGCCTGCAAGCTGCGGGAAGCTTTTCATATAGCCACTGCCTTCAAGCGTGGCGCGGCTCATGCCCGGTGGGAAGTGGATGCGGGTTGCCTTGTCTGGCGCTCCGATGCTGGTCACGAGCCGCTCAAAGCGCTCGATCACGTCTTCGAAAACGCCGGAGCGGCCATAAAGCCCGTCTACTCCGGTCTTGAACAGGATGCTCTTGTCGAACAGGGTGTCGAGCAGGCTCTTGGCATCGAACGTCTTGGCGTCCATCTCAACCTCTCAGGCTGGTGTCAAAGCGGCTCATCAGCAGGAGCGTCGCGGTGTTGGAAAGAATACGGTCGTTCGAAATCATCAGCGGCGCTGAGCTCACATCGCGTAGGTGCCTGCCGACGCTGAACGGCGTGCCGTTCTTGTAGCCGACGATGCCGTTGACCAGCATGGCGAGCCGCACGATCGCCCCGGCCTTCTCGCTCGCAGCGACCTTCAACGCGTTGATCTCGGCGGTAAAGCCAATCGAGGAGAGCGCGTCGTCATTGCCCTTGGCCGCATCGAAGCGGTCAATGGCCGCCGTGAGATGACCCTTCATCTCCTGAAGCAGGGCGGCCGCCTCGGCGAGCCGAAGCGCGCCCGGGGGCAGACTTCCATCCGCCTGCTTGCGCGCCGCAGCCTTGACGAATGCTTGCGCGCGATTGAAGGCATCGGTGGCGATACCGAACCAGGTCGCCGCCCAGAAGATATGCGAGCTCGCCAGCATCGACTGTGCCGCGATCTCCGAGAACGGCTTGGGGAAAATCTGCGCCGCGTCACCGTGCGCGACGAGATGAAAACCGTCCGAACAGGTGCCGCGCATTCCGAGCGTATCCCATACGGAGGTGCGCTCCAGCGTGCGGTTCAGGTCCGCGGGAATGACAACCATCACCTGATCGGAGCTTGCCGCGTCGGGAGCGCGCCGCGCCGTGGCAAGAATCGCGTCGGCGTGGCGGCCGTAGGAAATAACGGTTGCTTCCTTTGTCAGCGAGAAGCGGCCGTCTGCCACTTCGACCGCACAGATCGAATTGCGCAGATTGCCGCCGATGCCGGCTTCCGTGGTCGCCGAGGCCATCAGCAACTGCTCCGCCGCAATGCGGCGCATATAGGCCAGATGCCAGTCGCTGGCGCCGCCATGGCTGACGAAGCTCGACGTCTTGATCTGGTGCATGGCGTAGATCATGGCGCTCGAGCCGCAGGCCTGGGCGAGCTGAACGATCAGCTCCGCGATCTCCATCGTGCCCAATGCCTCCCCGCCATGCTCGACGGGAATCGCGACGCCGAGCAGGCGCTCGCGCTTCAATGCTTCGATGGTATCGGCCGGGAAGCGGCCCTCACGGTCTACCGCATCGACCTGCTGCGCCGCGACCTTGGCGACCCGACGCATGCGCTCGGCCGGCGTGGCGGCAGAGGCCGGCACGGGCTCCATCTTTCTCACCACGCTCATGGTCTTACGCCGCCCGCTGTGTCAGCCGTGAAACGGCGTCCGCGACGTTGGCGAGCGACGAGAAGGTCCGTCGCGTGAGCATCGCTTCGGGAAATTCGATGTTGAACTCTTCCTCGAGCGCCAGCATCACCTGCACCGTGGCGAAGGATGTCAGCCCTGCGTCATAGAGATTCGTGTCGTCGGTGATTGTGTTGAAATCCAGCGAAATCATCGGCTGCTGCTCGAGCAGCGCGCGGATACGATCAATCATTGGTTGCCCCACCTGTCATTGAAGTTCTTATGCGGCGGCAATAGCGCAACGACGGCAACCGCGGCGTTAACGCCGGAACGACAATGTTACAGACAGCTAACGATCGGTAACGAGCGCCGGCAAAAGTCCAGCATTGCTGTCCGGGCGGGCGTACCTGATGCGAGCCCTTGTCCGCTTCGCGCAGAACGACGCGGCGAGGATGCCCGCAACTGTCTTCGCGCCGGTCCCGTTTCGGGTGGGAACCCAAACAAGCCGATGAAGCCCAACATCAAATTCCCATCGCGCAATGGTCCGACAGACGCCAATGGCGAAATGATCGAGAGGGTGTTCGCGGACCGCGGGGCGGGCCCGGAAGCCCTCGCCGGATACCGCCTGCTGCCCCGCGGCTGAGCAGAATTGTGTCCGGAGTTAGCCGTGCCTCCGTTCTAGACAGGTCTGACCATATTTTAGGCGCGGCGGAATAGCGCAGGGGCACCTCCCACCCGTAAAGCGGGAAAAGGTCCGGATTCATAATCCATTAGCGAGCTCCGGCCGTTTGGCACGGCATTTGATTCTAAGGCTCCAGGCTGTGCCCGCGTAGTGGATGTCCTCCGCGTGGTGAACCTCAGTCGAAACTCCCGGTGTTCATTCGCACCGGGCCCAAGCGGGGATAGGACTCATGAAAATTGTTATGGCGATCATTAAGCCATTCAAGCTGGAAGAGGTCCGTGACGCCCTGACCGCCATTGGCGTTCACGGTCTCACGGTGACGGAAGTCAAGGGGTACGGCCGTCAGAAGGGTCACACGGAAATCTATCGCGGCGCCGAATATGCCGTGAGCTTCCTGCCGAAGATCAAGATCGAGGTCGCGGTCAACTCCGATCAGGTCGACAAGACCATCGACGCCATCACCTCCGCCGCCAAGACCGGCCAGATCGGCGACGGCAAGATCTTCGTCATCAGCCTCGAACACGCCGTGCGCATCCGCACCGGCGAGGCCGATGCCGCGGCCCTCTGATTTCGCGCTCAAACCTTAAGACCTCAGGAGTGAAATAACATGACGTTCAAGCGTCCCTATGGCGCGGGACTGGCGGCCCTTGCAGTCGGCCTGTTCGCCGCGACCGCCGCCTACGCCGAGCCGACCGTCAACAAGGGCGACAACGCCTGGATGCTGACCTCGACGGTGCTGGTGCTGCTGATGACCATCCCGGGCCTCGCGCTGTTCTATGGCGGCCTGGTCCGCTCCAAGAACATGCTCTCGGTGCTGGCGCAGGTGTTCTACACGGTCTGCCTCGTCACCGTGCTCTGGGCCCTCTACGGCTACAGCCTCGCTTTCACCGGCGGCTCCGACTTCATCGGCGGCTTCTCCAAGGCCTTCCTGATGGGCGTCACGCCGGACTCGAAGGCGGCGACCTTCTCGGTCGACGCCAACATCTCGGAACTCATCTATATGTGTTTCCAGATGACGTTCGCGGCGATCACGCCGGCCCTCATCGTCGGCGCCTTCGCCGAACGCATGAAGTTCGCGGCGATCGCGCTGTTCATCCCGCTCTGGGTCACCCTGATCTATTTCCCGATCGCGCACATGGTCTGGTACTGGCCGGGCCCGGACGCGATCCAGGATGCCGCCAAGGCGCTCGCCGCTGCGGCTGACGGCGCGGCCAAGACCGCGGCGCAGGCCAAGCTCGACGAGATCAACGCCGATGCCGGCTGGATCTTCAAGAAGGGCGCGATCGACTTCGCGGGCGGCACCGTCGTGCACATCAACGCGGGTATCGCCGGCCTGGTCGGCGCGCTGCTGATCGGCAAGCGGACCGGCTACGGCAAGGAGCTGATGGCTCCGCACTCGCTGACCATGACCATGATCGGCGCCTCGCTGCTCTGGGTCGGCTGGTTCGGTTTCAACGCCGGCTCCAATCTCGAAGCCAATGGCGGCGCTGCGCTCGCCATGACCAACTCCTTCGTGGCCACTGCCGCGGCGGCGCTGGCCTGGATGTTCGCGGAATGGATCATCAAGGGCCATCCCTCGCTGCTCGGTGCGCTCTCGGGCGCGGTCGCGGGCCTCGTCGCGGTGACCCCGGCGGCCGGCTATGCCGGTCCGATGGGCGCCATCGTGCTCGGCCTCGTGGTCGGCGTGGTCTGCCTGTTCTTCTGCACGGTCGTGAAGAACGCGCTCGGCTATGACGACTCGCTCGACGTGTTCGGCGTCCACTGCGTCGGCGGCATCGTCGGCGCGCTCGGCACCGGCATCCTGGTCAACCCGGCGCTCGGCGGTGCAGGCATCATCGACTACACCGCGATCCCGCCGAAGGTCGCCGATTATGACTTCGCGGCGCAGATGATCTCGCAGGTCTGGGGCGTCTGCACCACGCTGGTGTGGTCGGGCATCGGTTCGGCGATCCTCTACAAGATCGTCGACGTGATCGTCGGCCTGCGCGCCAACGTCGAGACCGAACGTGAAGGCCTCGACATCACCGAGCACACGGAGCGCGCCTACAACATGTGAGTTCTCCCGGGACTCTGGCTCCCTCCGGGGCCGGGTCCAGAACTACGGTTCGGGCACATACCCGGCAATGTCCGGACCGTTGAGGGGCTCCAGCGCAAGCTGGGGCCCCTTTCTTTTTTCCGCTGCTTGAGAAAATATTGTCGGAATTGCCTGTCATTGTGGAATGACAGGCTACAAACAACGAAAGCGGGAGGACGTCATGAAGGTGCAAGGCAGGTGCTACTGCGGCAACGTGCGCTATGAGGCCGAGGGCGAGCCGATGATGGCGGCGCAGTGCCTGTGCCGCGAATGCCAGTACATTACGGGCGGCGGACCGAACATGTTCATGGCGATGCCGACCACCGGCTTCAAATACACCGCCAGCGAGCCCAAGCAGTTCACCCGCAAGGATCTCGACCGCGCCGTGACGCGGGAGTTCTGCCCGGAATGCGGCACGCATCTCGTGACCAAGGTGCCGGGCCTGCCCGCCACCATCCTGAAGGTCGGCACCTTCGACGACCCCTCGGTGTTCACCCCGCAGATGACGATCTACACCTGCGACAAGCAGACCTTCCACCACCTGCCCGAGGGCAAGCCGTCGTTCGAGAAGTTGCCAGCGCGGTAGAGGTCACCCATCGCGCGCGTAGCCCGGATGGACCGGCAAATTCGAATCGTCATGGCCGGGCCTGACCCGGCCATCCACCTCGCTTCGCAAGATTCTGGCGTAGTCGATGGATGCCCGGGTCAAGCCCGGGCATGACAAGTTGTGGGTCACGCCATGGAGCCGCGTCAGTCGATCAAAACTTCCTCATCCGGCAGCTCGCTCGGTGCGCCGTCGCGCAAATAGCGCTCCAGGATGTCGGCAAGCGACAGCGGCGTCAGGCGCTCGCTCGCACCGGGTAGGTCGGCGATCGACCACCAGCGGAAGCAATCGAGCACGCGCGCCTCGGCCTCGTCGGCCATCACCGGCGTGAAGCGATCCGCGTGAACGATCCGGTATTCCTCTTTCTGGGAAATCCGCCTGCCGCCCCAGTTGAAGGTGTGGTGCCGCCGCCATATTGCGGGCCCGGGCTCGAAATCGATCAGCCCCAACTCCTCGGCCAGTTCCCGCTGCAACGTCGCTTCAGCCGTCTCGTCGCCCTCGACGCCGCCGCCCGGCGCGATCCAGAAGCAGTCGCCGCCGTGCGGCGGGCGAATCCGCATCAGCAGGACTTCGCGCTCGCCGGTGATGATGAGCGCCCGGACGGCGCGGCGGTGGATCATGTCTCGGAGCAATTTCGATGCGGTGCCTTGGGATCAGCGCGGATATCACGCGTCGGCCGATCGTGCCGCACCGCCGATGGTTAATCGCGTCTTAACCTCGCCCTATCTATGGTGACTTGATCGGTTTACGGTCGGCGCCCCTACCCTCCGACCGCAGTGAAAGTGCTGGCATTTCAATCATGGCAATGACCGCCTCATCCGGCTTGGCGCAGGGCGCCGGCGATGTCGCATCCGCCGGCCAGGCCGAGCGTTCCCCTTTCCTGCGCACGACCGAGCTGCTGGCGCCGTATCAGCCCGCCAAGCCCTTGATTACGCTGTCATTAGGCGAGCCGCAGCACCCGGTGCCCGATTTCGTCGGACCGGTGCTGGCAAAGCATACCGCCGAGTTCGGCCGCTACCCGATCGCCAAGGGCATCGAACCGTTCCGCCGCGCCGTCGCGATATGGCTGGGAAGCCGGTTCCAGTTGCCGCGACCGGTCGATCCGGAGAGCGAGGTGATGGTGCTGAACGGCAGCCGCGAGGGGCTGTTCTTTGCCGCGATATCAGCCTCGCGCTACGTCGCGCCGCGCAAGGGCCGGCCGGCGATCCTGATGCCGAACCCGTTCTATCCGGCCTATGGCGCCGGCGCCCGCGCGGCCGGCTGCGAGCAGATCTACCTGCCGACCACGCTCGCTAACGGTTTCCTGCCCGACCTCGATTCGATCGACGAGGCGACGCTGGCGCGCACCGTCGCGTTCTTCATCGCCTCGCCCGCCAATCCGCAGGGCTCGGTCGCCTCGCGCGCCTACTTCACACGGCTGAAAGAGCTCGCCGATCGCTATGGCTTCATCATCCTGAGCGACGAGTGCTACTCGGAAATCTACACCCGCGAGGCGCCGGGCAGCGTTCTCGAATGCGCCGGTCCCGACTTCAGCAATGTCGTGGCGTTCCAGTCGCTGTCGAAACGCTCGAACCTGCCGGGCATGCGGGTCGGCTTCGCCGCGGGCGACAGGAAGTTTCTGGCCGCATTCCACGAGCTGCGCAATGTCGCCGCACCGCAGGTGCCGGTGCCGCTGCAGCATGTCGCGGTCGCCGCCTATAGCGACGAGGCGCATGTCGAGGAGAACCGCAGGCTCTATCGCATCAAGTTCGATTTCGCCGACCAGATCCTCGGCAACCGCTACGGCTACAAGCGTCCCGCCGGCGGCTTCTGCGTCTGGCTCGACGTCTCCGAGCGCGGCGGCGACGAGGCTGCGGCGGTCAGGCTCTATCGCGACGCCGGCGTGCGCGTGATTCCCGGCAGCTATCTGGCGCGCCAGCAGACCGACGGTTCCAATCCGGGCGCGGGCTATATCCGCCTTGCGCTCGTCTCCGACAGTGAATCGACGGCCGAGGCGATGCATCGCCTGGTCGAAACCCTGGGTTAATCGCGAAGCGCGAAGATTGAGTATGCCAGCGATCGAACGTGTCATCCCCCTGGTCGGCCATCTGCCGCTCTCGCTCCGCGAGGCGCTGGCGCGACGGCTGCGCGAACTCACCGGGCTCGGCCTGATCGCGCTGTCCGGCGCCATCACGGCGGCGCTGATGACCTGGTCGGTGCAGGATCCGTCGCTGAGCCACGCCACCTCGCGCGCGATCCGCAACGTGCTCGGCTATCCCGGCGCGATCGGCGCCGACCTCCTGATGCAGATTCTCGGTCTCGGCGCGATCATGCTGCTGCTGCCGGTCGCGGTGTGGGGCTGGCGGATGCTGACGCATCGCCCGTTCGACCGCGAGGCGCTGCGGCTCGGCTGCTGGATCCTGTGCACGGTGATCGCGGCGGGCTTCGCCAGCTGCTGGCCGCACAACACCGCATGGCCGCTGCCGACCGGGCTCGGCGGCGTGGTCGGCGACGCGCTGCTGCGTGCGCCGGCCGTCGTGTTCGGCCCGCCCGGCTTCATCTATCGCGTCGTGCTCGGCCTGATCCTGTTCGTCGCGATGGCGGCAAGCTTCCTGTTCGCCTGCGGCTGGGGTGCCAAGGAGCAGGACGACGAGCTGACGCCGATCTCCGACGACGACGAGCCGTTCGTCGAGGAAGAAGACAACGACCGCAGCTCGGTCTCGCTGGGCTGGCTGTTCCATGCGCTGATGAGCGCCAAAGCGCGGCTCGGCTGGCTGCTGACCACCGCCTACAAATCGCTGGTCTCGAGCGGAGCCCAGAGCCGCAGCGCTGCGTTCGAGCGCCAAGAGCCGAATATCGGCGGCGGCCGCTCGGCGCCCTCGATCGCGCCCGCGCATGAAGACCATGATGAGGACGAGGCTGAAGCTTTCGACGACGATGAGGAAGAGGAGGACGAGGAGGACGAAGCTCCCGCCGCCCGCGCCCCGCGCAAGAAGGCCGAGCCGAAGCCGAAGAAGAAGAATTCCGACAAGTTCGAGCTGCCCTCGGTCTCCGTGCTCAGTGCGCCGAAGGCCAGCGATCGACAGCCGCTGAGCAAGGCCGAGCTCGAAGCCAATTCGCGCTCGCTCGAGGGCGTGCTGCAGGACTTCGGCGTGCGCGGCGAGATCGTCAAGGCCAATCCCGGCCCGGTGGTCACGCTGTACGAGCTCGAGCCGGCGCCCGGCATCAAGTCGTCGCGCGTGATCGGGTTGTCCGACGACATCGCGCGCTCGATGAGCGCGCTGTCGGCCCGCGTCGCGGTCGTCGCCGGCCGTAACGCGATCGGCATCGAGCTGCCCAACGCGCATCGCGAGAAGGTCTATCTGCGCGAGCTTCTGGTCGCCAAGGAAAGCGTCGATTCGGTTGCGAAGCTGCCGCTGTGCCTCGGCAAGACGATCGGCGGCGACCCCGTCATCATCGATCTGGCGCGCACGCCGCATATGCTGATCGCCGGCACCACCGGCTCCGGTAAATCGGTCGCGATCAACACCATGATCCTGAGCCTGGTCTACCGGCTGCGGCCGGATCAATGCCGCCTGATCATGGTGGATCCGAAGATGCTCGAACTCTCCGTCTATGACGGCATCCCGCATCTGTTGACGCCCGTCGTCACCGATCCGAAGAAGGCGGTGGTGGCGCTGAAATGGGCCGTGCGCGAGATGGAAGAGCGCTACAAGCGGATGGCCAAGCTCGGCGTGCGCAACATCGACGGCTACAATGCGCGCCTGGTCGAAGCCAAGGCCAAGGGCGAAGAGCTGACGCGCACCGTCCACACCGGCTTCGACAAAGAGAGCGGCAAGGCGATCTACGAGGAAGAGAAGCTCGACCTCGAGCCGCTGCCCTACATCGTCATCATCGTCGACGAGATGGCCGACCTGATGATGGTCGCCGGCAAGGATATCGAAGGCGCGGTGCAGCGCCTCGCGCAGATGGCGCGCGCCGCCGGCCTGCATGTCATCCTCGCCACGCAGCGTCCGTCGGTCGACGTCATCACCGGCACGATCAAGGCGAACTTCCCGACCCGGATCGCCTTCCAGGTGACGTCGAAGATCGACAGCCGCACCATCCTTGGCGAGATGGGCGCCGAGCAGCTGCTCGGCCAGGGCGACATGCTCTACATGGCGGGCGGCGGCCGCATCAGCCGCGTGCACGGACCGTTCGCCTCGGACGAGGAAGTCGAGAAGGTCGTGCGTCACCTCAAGACGCAAGGCGCACCGGAATATCTCGAAGCCGTCACCGCGGAAGAGCCGACCGACGAGGACGGTGCCGTGTTCGATGCCACCGGCATGGGCGGCGACGGCGGCGGCGATCTGTTCACGCAGGCGGTTGCGATCGTCAAGCGCGACCGCAAGGCGTCGACCTCCTACATTCAGCGCCGGCTGCAGATCGGCTATAACCGCGCGGCCTCGCTGATGGAGCGGATGGAACTTGAGGGCATCGTCGGTCCGGCGAATCACGCCGGAAAGCGCGAAATCCTGGTCGGGGAGGAAGAAGGCCAGTTCTGATCGGGGACGATCATCACGGAAAAACCATATCTCCCTCGGAAGAGGCGGGATAAAATCCGGCGCAGCGGGACGAGCGTCGAACAGAGACCTGACATATCTGATGGCAAAACACCTCATTGACCGCGGCACGCGCACCGCGCTGGCTCTTCTCGTCACCGCCGCGATCGCCGGCGCTGCGACTGCGCAGAATGCGCCGCCCCCGAAGCCCGCGCCCAACGCCGGATCCAAGGCTGCGCCAAAGAAGGACGCCGGCGCGCAGACCAATGCGGACAAGGGTCCGACGACGACGGGCGCCACCCAGGCACCGCCGAACCCGGTGATTCCCGATCCGCGCCGCAACGTGCCCGCCAACATCTTCCAGACCTTCGACGCCAACCAGAAGGCGCAGGCCGCCAAGGTCTCGGCCTATCTCTCGTCGCTGCAAACGCTGGTCGGAAATTTCGTCCAGGTCGGCCCCGACGGCACCAAGACCAAGGGCGATTTCTACATCCAGAAGCCCGGCAAGCTGCGCTTCGAATATGACGATCCGAGCCCGATCGAGGTAATCGCGGACGGCTCCTCGGTCGCGGTGCGCGACCGCAGGCTCGCCACCCAGGACGTCTATCCGCTGTCGCAGACCCCGCTGCGCTATCTGCTGTCGGACCGCATCGACCTGATGAAGGACACCAACGTCATCAGCGTCACCGCCGACGACGTGTTCGTCAGCATCACGATCGAGGAAAAGCAGGCGCTGGTCGGCACCAGCCGCTTCCTGCTGATGATCGGCGCCAAGGACGGCAAGCTCAAGCAGTGGACCGTTACCGACCCGCAGGGCTACGACACGACAGTTGCGGTCTACAATCTCGACGCGACGCAGAAGCCCGATCCGGCGCTGTTCAAGATCGACTTCACGACCTATCCCGGCACCTCGCCGGGCTGACCGCCTTTCCTTCTCCCTCGCCCCGCTCTTGCGGGGTCGAGACGAGCGAAGCTCGCTCTTGGAGGGTTGGGTGAGGGGCTGCCTCCACGAATCCGAAAGACGCGAGTACGCGGTGAGTCCCTTCACCCGGATCACATTGCGCTTCGCTCCATGCGATCCGACCTCTCCCCGCAAGCGGGGCGAGGTGGGAGCCTCCCTGTGGACAATTGAAATCCGCACCGAGAACCGTGCTAAGACGCACCTCTCATGCGGTTCTCCGTCACCACCTGGAACATCAACTCGGTGCGCCTGCGCATCGACACCGTCGCCAAGTTCATCAAGAGCGCGCGGCCGGATGTGCTGTGCCTGCAAGAGACCAAATGCATCGACGATGCGTTTCCGCTCAAGCGCTTCAAGCGGCTCGGCTATGAGCACGTCGCGCTGAACGGACAGAAGGGCTATCACGGCGTCGCCATCGTCTCGCGCCTGCCGTTCGAGACGACCGACATCAGGACGTTCTGCGACAAGATCGATTCACGACACATCTCGGTGTCCTTCGGCGAGAAGGCGCAGCTGTCAAAGCCGCTGGTGCTGCATAATTTCTACGTGCCGGCCGGCGGCGACATTCCCGATCCCGCGCTCAATCCGAAATTCGAGCACAAGCTGCAATTCCTCGACGAGATGAAGGCCTGCGAGCCGCTGCATCCGCGCGGCGACGACCGCCACATCCTGGTCGGCGACCTCAACGTCGCGCCGCATGAGAACGACGTGTGGTCGCACAAGCAGCTGCTCAAGGTGGTCTCGCACACGCCGGTCGAAACCGAGAAGCTGCTCGCCGCGCAGGCGCATGGCGAATGGTTCGACATCGCGCGCGAGCGGATCCCGATGTCGGAAAAGGTCTACACCTGGTGGAGCTACCGCGCGGCGGACTGGACCGTCGGCGATCGCGGCCGACGGCTCGATCACATCTGGGTCTCGCGCGCGCTGAAGGATCAGGTCAGCGATTTCAAGATCACCCGCGACGCCCGCAGCTGGGAGCGCCCGTCGGACCACGTGCCGGTGACGGCGGTGATGGAGGTTTAAGGGCGCCGCCGACCCTCGACCCGTCATCCTGAGGAGCGCGGAACGCGCGTCTCGAAGGGTGCACGGCCCGGCTGGTGGCCGTCGACCCTTCGAGGCTCGCCCAGCGGCGCAATTGCGCCGCAAGGCTCGCACCTCAGGTGACGGTTTAATGAACTTGCGGAATGACGCGCGGAAAGATCACGTACTCAGCTTCCCGCCCGCCATCAGGATATCGCTTGCGAGCTGGCTGGTGCGCAGCGCGAGCTCGTCGCGCAGCCGAAGGGCCGCGGCGGGATCGCTTTCCAGCACGCGCTGGAACAGGCTACGCGCGACTCGGATCACCGAGCCGCGCTCCAGCGCGGTGGCGGTCGATGGCCGCTTCATCGCGACGATCAATGCGAGCTCGCCGATCAGCGCGCCGGGACCGGCGATGATCTCGGCGCCGCCTTCCTCGACGCGGAAGGTGCCGCGCTGCACGACATAGCCGGCATCCGCAGCGTCGCCGGCCCTGAACAGCACGTCGCCTGCGTTGAAATCACGTTGCTCGGAGCCGATCGCCAGCATGCGCAACGAGCTCTCGCCCAACAGACGCATTGTCGGGACGCGCTCGAGCAGGGCTACGTCATCATCGATCGACATTCAGGTCCGGTAACCGCGGTGCGCCTCGATTTCACGAATCGTTGAGCGCAAAGCGTATCACGGCACCAGCTTGTAGCCACCGGCTTCCGTCACCAGGATTTCCGGGTTGGCGGCGTCCTTCTCGATCTTCTGGCGGAGGCGGTAGATGTGGGTTTCCAGCGTGTGGGTGGTGACACCGGAATTGTAGCCCCAGACTTCCTGGAGCAGGGTCTCGCGCGACACCGGCATCTGGCCGGCGCGGTAGAGGAAGCGGAGGATCGCGGTTTCCTTCTCGGTCAGCCGCACCTTCCTGGCATTGGCGCCGGTCAGCATCTTCGAGCCGGGCCGGAACGAGTACGGACCGACCGAGAACACCGCGTCCTCGCTGGCCTCGTGCTGGCGGAGCTGCGCCCGGATCCGGGCCAGCAGCACCGCGAAGCGGAATGGCTTCGCCACATAGTCGTTAGCGCCGGATTCGAGCCCCAGGATCGTATCGGAATCGGTGTCGTGGCCGGTCAGCATGATGATCGGAGCCTTGAAGCCGCCCTTGCGGAGCGAGCGGACCACTTCGCGGCCATCGGTGTCGGGCAGGCCGACGTCCATCAGGACCAGATCGGGGGAATTGGCTTTGGCGGCAGTGGCGCCCTTGGCGCCGGTGTCGACTGCGGAGGCTTCGAATTCCTCGTGCAGCGACAGCTGCTCGACCAGCGTATCGCGCAGATCGGTATCGTCATCCACGATCAAGATCTTGCGGGCATTGGCCATAGGTACAATCCTTCGGGGGCGGGCGGTCAGAAGCAGAGGACGCTTATGGCCGTAACATCGGCTAGATATGTGTTCAGGTAGGCGATTGTTACCGATTCACAAGGCAACGCAGTCTACCTCAAATCCGGCGGGGCAGGACGTGAATGTCCTGTAATGCCGGGAGATAGGATGTTCTGAACCTCCAAGGCAAGCTCAGTTTGGAACGATTCTTAGGGGAAGGTCAGCTATTTCAATCACTTATATGACAGCCAAACGTGATCGCCCGCTCTCCATCATCGAGGTCCGAGCAGCCGCCGGCGACCCGCGCCGGGGCTGGCTGTCGGCTGACGGCTGGACCGTGCCGGTGGCGCTCGGGCGCGGCGGAATCCTCGCCAACAAGCGCGAGGGCGACGGCGGCACGCCGCGCGGCGTCTTCCATCCGCGCCAGCTCTGGTGGCGCGCCGACCGGCACCAGCGTCCGACGACTTTCCTGCCGACCCGGCCGATCCACCGCGAGGACGCCTGGTGCGAGGACCCCGCCGACCGTCACTACAACCAGCCGATCCGGCTCGATCGGGCGCAGGGCGGCGACCGCCTGACTCGCGAGGACCATCTCTACGACTTCATTATCGAGATCGATCACAACGCTGCACCGCGCGTCGCCGGCCGCGGCAGCGCGGTGTTCCTGCATCTGGCGCGGCCGAATTTCTCGCCGACCGCGGGCTGCGTCTCGATGACGAAGACCTCGATGCTGCGGCTGTTGCGGCGGATGTCGCCGCAGACCCGGATCGTTATTGGGTAGGGTAGTGGAATAGCTCAGCATCGGTTTTCCCACGCGACAGACGCGACGCGTTTGTGCTGAGATCGTGCACAACAGAAAATAATTCCCGCGGGGAGCGAAACAGCATGCTCGACAACAACAAGATCGCCGCCGCCTCGAAGGTCCTGCACGATCACTGGCACGCCGGCACCAAGCTCGCAGCGCTCGATGTCGCCATTCGGCCGCGCGATCGCGCCGAGGGCTATGCGGTGCAGGCCGAACTGGAAAAGACGTCGCGCAAAAAACTGTTCGGCTGGAAGATCGCGGCGACCAGCGCGGCCGGCCAGAAGCACATCAATGTCGCCGGACCGCTCGCCGGGCGCATCCTTGCCGAGACGGTGATACCGGATGGCGGCACCGCGTCGATGCAGGGCAACGAGATGCGCGTCGGCGAGCCGGAATACGCCTTCCGCATGGCGCGCGATCTCGCGCCGCGCACGACGCCGTACAGCATGCAGGAGGTGCTGGAGGCCGTCGGCACGCTGCATCCGGCGATCGAGATTCCGGATTCGCGTTTCGCCGATTTCGTCGCCGCCGGCGAAGCGCAGCTGATCGCCGACAATGCCTGCGCGCATCTGTTCGTGCTCGGACCCCCAACCTCAGCCGACTGGCGCGCGATCGACCTGGTCGAGGACCGCCCGGTCATCACGCTGCGCGGCGAGCGCTATATCGGCCACGGCAAGAACGTGCTCGGTGATCCCTGCGCAGCGCTCGCCTGGTGCGCCAACGAGCTGCGCGCGCTCGGGCTGACCTTGCGGGCAGAGGAAGTCGTCACCACAGGCACCTGCCATCCCCCGCTGCCGATCACCGCCGGCGATAAATTCGCCGCCGATTTTGGCGCGATCGGAAAAGTGTCGGTGCGGTTCGTGTAGGCGCCGCGCACGCGCCACACACACCGCTGTTCTCCCTGCTTTCGAAAGCAGGGGACGACAGTCAGTTATGCGGCACCGTCCGCGTCCCGAAGATCGCCGAGCCCACCCGCACGTGGGTCGCCCCCATCTGGATCGCCACCGCGAAATCCGCGCTCATGCCCATCGAGAGATTCGTCAGCCCGTTGCGCGCGGCGATCTTGGCGCAGAGCGCAAAGTGCGGCGCCGGCGCCTGGTCGACCGGCGGGATGCACATCAGTCCTGATATCTGCAGGCCGTAGGTGTCACGGCATGCCGCGATGAAGGTATCCGCGTCCTGCGGTGCGACGCCGGCCTTCTGCGGCTCCTCGCCGGTATTGATCTGGACGAACAGTTCCGGGTGCTTGCCTTGATTTTTGATTTCCTTGGCTAACGCTTCGCAAATGCTGGCGCGATCGACCGAATGGATCGCATCGAACAGCGCGACGGCCTCCTTGGCCTTGTTCGACTGCAACGGTCCGATCAGATGCAGCTGCAATCCCGGATGAGCCTGGGTTAGCGCCGGCCACTTGCCCTTGGCCTCCTGCACGCGATTTTCGCCAAATACGCGCTGTCCGGCGCCGATAATCGGCAAAATTGCGTCGGCCGCGAACGTCTTCGACACCGCGATCAAGGTCACCGACGTGCGGTCGCGCCGCGCTTCCTTGCAGGCATGGACGATCTCGCGTTCGACGGCGGCGAGGCCATGTGGTGAATCGGCCGGTAACGGCGTGGTCGGGCTTTGCGTCATGCTTGTGCCGTTCTCTGACAGGTGCGGGGGGTTGGCTCGAATTTTACCAAATTCGGGAAAGGCTTTTTGAAGCCCTGCATTCTAACTTGCGCACGGGCAAGGGAATAGAATGTCGGGCGTTACTTTCAACCGCAACCGGGTCAGGCTCAAGAAGGTTCTGGGAATTCGTGCCCGGCTGGCCTTGCTTGCGCTGATGCTGGTCGCGCCCCTGATGCTGGACCGCGTCCGCACGCTGGAGGATTCCCGCAGCAAGCAGATCGCGCAGGCCGCGGCCGGCTATGCCAGCCTCACCGCGCATGCCGCGGAAACCCAGCGCGAGGTGGTCTCCTCGGTCGAGACCATGCTGAAGTCCGCAGCCTACATCCGCGCTTCCGGCGGCATCGCGCAGAGCTGCGAGGTGCTGCGCGCCAGCCTGCCGACGGTGCTGCCCTGGATCCGCAGCATCATGTTCGTCTCCAGGGACGGGCTGGTGCAGTGCTCGACCCTCAACGTCCAGGTCGGCCTCAATGTCGGCGACCGCGAATATTTCAAGAAGGCGCAGGACAACCGCGACTTCGTGTTCAGCGACTATCTGCGCGGCAGGACCAATGGCCGCCCGATGATGATGGCCGCGTATCCGGTGGCCGCGATCAATCCGGAGCAGGATGCCGTCGTGGTCGCCGGCATCAATATCGACTGGCTGTCGCAGATCATGGCCAATCTCGGCGGCCAGCCCGGCATGTCGGCCGTGCTGGTCGACTCTACCGGCGTCGTGATCGCCGCGCCCGCCGATCATGCGAGCCTGATCGGCCGCTCGCTCGACACCATCCCGCTGATGGCAGCGATCGCCGAGAAGGCGCTGAGCTATGACGAGCCGTCCGGCTCGGTGTCGTTCACCGCGTCCGACGGCGCACAGCGCACGCTGAGCTTCGCGCGCATCGCCGGCACGCAGTCCCGGCTGATCGTGAGCATGGACGAGGCCAAGGTGACGGCGGCGATCAACCGCGAGATCCGCACCGCCTATCTGCAGCTTGGATTTGTCTGCCTTTTCGTCTTGTTGGGCGCCCTGGTCGGCGCCGAGCGGCTCGTCATCCATCCGATCGAGCTGATGACCGGCATGGCGCGGCGGTTCGGCGAGGGCGACTGGTCGGCGCGCGTCGCCAAGCACAAGCTGCCGGCGGAATTCGTGCCGCTGGCGCGTGCCTTCAACGCGATGGCGGCGCAGCTCAGCCAGCGCGAGCGCGAGCTGGTCGCCTCCAACGATCGTCTCACCGTGATGGCCTCGATCGATGCGCTGTCCGGCCTTGCCAATCGCCGCGGCTTCCAGAGCCGGCTCGACTTCGAGTGGATGCGGGCGCAGCAATATGAATGCGAGCTGTCGCTGATGATGATCGATGTCGATCACTTCAAGCTCTACAACGACACCTACGGCCATCCCGAAGGCGATGCCTGCCTGACCCGAATCGGCGAAGTGCTGTCGGGGATCGCCGCCGACACCATGGGCTTCGCCGGCCGCTATGGCGGCGAGGAATTCTGCCTCTTGCTGCCGAACACCGACGCCGCGCATGCGCTCGCGATCGGCGAGACCGTGCGCACCGCCGTGCTCGGCCTCGCCGTGCCGCACGCGTCCTCGAGCCACTGCGTCGTCACCGTCAGCGTCGGCGTCGCGACGACCAGACCGAACGAGACCCAGCGCCCCGGCGACCTGATCGAAGCTGCGGATGCCGCCCTCTACGCCGCCAAGCGCCGCGGCAGGAACGCCGTGATCGAGCACGGCTTCCTGCAGACGCTGGACGAAGCCGGGATGGCGCTGGCGAGTTGAGATCGTGCGTGATCGAGCCGCGCCATGAGCGCGGAACCATGACCATCGGCGACGCCGCATATTCAGCGTCGTCCTGGCGAAGGTCAGGACCGATTACCCCCACCGTTTATTATTGCGCGAAGCTGGGGCCACGATCCCTTCCTCGAAAAAGCTCTGTGGTCCAGGCCTTCGCCAGGACGTCGAGGAGGCTGCAGACGGCGCCCCTGCGACAGCGGCAGGGCGGCTGCGCGAGGGGATGGGACGTTTGGAGGCCCCAAGCCGTTGACCGCGCAGGCGCTTTTGTGGCCTAGTCCGCCGTCCCCGGACGGGACCCGAAAACCACCCAAAGCCACCCAAAATCCTTGCGATTTCATGACCGCCGAACGCTACAACGCCCGTGAATCCGAGCCCCGCTGGCAGCGCCTGTGGGACGAAAAGGCGATCTTCGCCTCCAAGAACGACGATCCGCGGCCGAAATACTACGTGCTCGAGATGTTCCCCTATCCGTCGGGGCGCATCCATATCGGCCATGTCCGCAACTACACGCTCGGCGACGTGCTGGCCCGCTTCATGCGCGCCAGGGGCTACAACGTGCTGCACCCGATGGGCTGGGACGCGTTCGGCCTGCCGGCGGAGAATGCCGCGATCGAGCGCAAGGTGGCGCCGAAGGCCTGGACCTACGACAACATCGCCGCGATGAAGAAACAGCTGCGGTCGATCGGGCTGTCGCTCGACTGGTCGCGCGAGTTCGCGACCTGCGACCCCGGCTACTACAAGCATCAGCAGAAGATGTTTTTGGACATGCTGCGCGCCGGCCTCGCCGAGCGCGAGAAGCGCAAGCTGAACTGGGATCCGGTCGACATGACCGTGCTCGCCAACGAGCAGGTGATCGACGGCCGTGGCTGGCGCTCGGGCGCCGTCGTCGAGCAGCGCGAGATGAGCCAGTGGGTCTTCAAGATCACGAAGTACTCGCAGGAGCTCCTGGAAGCGCTGGATGGTCTCGACCGCTGGCCCGACAAGGTGCGGCTGATGCAGCGCAACTGGATCGGCCGCTCCGAGGGCCTGTTGATCCGCTTTGCACTGGATGCGGCGACCACGCCGGCCGGCGAGAGCGAGCTGAAGATCTTCACCACGCGGCCGGACACGCTGTTCGGCGCCAAGTTCATGGCGATCTCGGCGGATCATCCGCTGGCGGTAGCGGCTGCCGCGAAGAACCCGAAGCTCGCGGAGTTCATCGCCGACATCAAGAAGATCGGCACCGCGCAGTCGATCATCGACACCGCAGAAAAGCAGGGTTTCGACACCGGCATCAAGGCGGTGCATCCGTTCGATCCGAGCTGGAAGCTGCCGGTCTATGTCGCGAACTTCGTGCTGATGGAATACGGCACCGGCGCGATCTTCGGCTGCCCGGCGCACGACCAGCGCGACCTCGACTTCGTCAACAAGTACAATCTCGGCAATGTGCCGGTGGTCTGCCCCGAGGGCCAGGACCCGAAGACGTTCGTCATCACCGACGTCGCCTATGACGGCGACGGCCGCATGATCAATTCGCGCTTCCTCGACGGCATGACGATCGAAGCGGCCAAGGAAGAGGTCGCCAAGCGGCTGGAAAGCGAAGTCCGCGGTAATGCGCCGGTCGGCGAGCGGCAGGTGAATTTCCGCCTGCGCGACTGGGGCATTTCGCGCCAGCGCTACTGGGGCTGCCCGATCCCGGTGATCCACTGCCCGAAATGCGACGTGGTGCCGGTGCCCGACGACCAGCTGCCGGTGACGCTGCCGGAGGATGTCAGCTTCGACAAGCCGGGCAACGCGCTCGACCATCACCCGACCTGGAAGCACGTCAGCTGCCCGAAGTGCGGGGCCAAGGCCGTGCGCGAGACCGACACGATGGACACCTTCGTGGACTCGTCCTGGTATTTCGCGCGCTTCACCGACCCGTGGAACGAGACCGCGCCGACCACGCCTGCGGTCGCCAACCGGATGATGCCGGTCGATCAGTATATCGGCGGCGTCGAGCACGCGATTCTGCATCTGCTCTACAGCCGCTTCTTCACCCGCGCGATGAAGGCCACCGGCCACGTCGACATGAGCGAGCCGTTCGCCGGCATGTTCACCCAGGGCATGGTGGTGCACGAGACCTACCAGAAGGCCGACGGCAGCTGGGTCACGCCGGCCGAGGTGAAGATCGAGGTTGGCGGCAACGGCCGCCGCGCGGTGCTGATGGCGACCGGCGAGGACGTCGCGATCGGCCCGATCGAGAAGATGTCGAAGTCGAAGAAGAACACCGTCGACCCCGACGACATCATCGCGAGCTACGGCGCCGACGTCGCGCGCTGGTTCATGCTGTCGGACTCGCCGCCGGACCGCGACGTGATCTGGAGCGACGAGCGCGTGCAGGGTGCCTCACGCTTCGTGCAGCGGCTGTGGCGGCTGGTGAACGAATCGGCCGAAATCGCCAGGACGGCGCCGGCGGCCCGGCCAGCCACGTTCGGGCCCGAGGCGCTGGCGCTGCGCAAGGCGGCCCATGGCGCGCTCGACAAGGTGTCGTCCGGCATCGAGCGGCTGCATTTCAACGTGTGTCTCGCGCATATCCGCGAGTTCGCCAATGCGCTGTCCGAGGTGCTGGCGAAAGGCGACAAGCCGGCACCGGACCTAGCTCCAGATGTTTCTTGGGCCGTCAAGGAGGCGGCGACCATCCTGGTGCAGCTGTTTTCGCCGATGATGCCGCATCTGGCCGAGGAGTGCTGGGTGGTTCTGGGCCAGACCGGGCTGGTTTCCGAGGCCGATTGGCCGCAAATCGAGCGCGATTTGCTGGTCGAAGACAGCGTGACCCTGGTCGTCCAGGTCAACGGTAAAAAACGAGGTGATGTTACCGTGCCACGGGCGGCCCAAAATGCGGATATAGAGGCTGCCGTTTTGGCGCTCGATGCGGTAAAAGCCGCCTTGGGCGGCAATCCCGTCCGCAAGGTGATCGTGGTGCCCATGAGGATCGTCAATGTTGTCGGCTAGGATCAGGATCGCCGCCCGGCTCGTGGCCGTGGCCTCCTTGGCCGCACTGACGGCCGGATGCTTCCAGCCGATGTATGCCGAGCGCACCCTCGACGGCCAGTCGTCCGCGCTGCGCGAAAAGCTGATGGGCGTCGAGGTTCCGCCGGTCGACAAGCCGAACGCCTCGCGCGAGGCCCGGGTCGGCGTCGAGGTCCGCAACGCCCTCGCCTTCAAGCTCTACGGCACCGCCACCGGCATGCCGCCGACGCATCGGCTGGTGCTGCGCTTCAACACCAGCCGCTCCTCGCTGATGATCGATCCGGCCACCGCGCTGCCGACCAGCGAGAACTACGCCATCGACGCCCAGTTCAACCTGATCGAGATCGCGTCGAACAAGTCTGTGATGACCGGCACCACGTTCTCGCGCGTGTCCTATGATATGCCCGGCTCGTACCAGCGCTTCGCCCGCGCCCGCGCCTTCCGCGACGCCGAGGACCGCGCCGCGCAGGAGATCGCCGACAACATCCAGACCCGCCTCGCCTCCTTCTTCTCCACCGGAACCTGAGGCGGGAGGTCATTCCGGTGCGCGCCACTGGCGCGAACCCGGGATCTGGAGATGATGGATCGAGATTCCGGGTTCGCCTCTGACGAGGCGCCCCGGAATGACAGTTTAAAGGCGAGATGGTCGCGCTTCGCGGAAAAGAGATCGACAGCTTCCTCGCCCGGCCTGACGCCGGCCGTCCGATGATCCTGCTGTACGGCCCGGACCTCGGGCTGGTGCGCGAGCGTGCCGACGCGCTGATGGCCTCCGCGGTCGACGATCCCAACGATCCATTCTCGCTGGTGCGGCTCGATGGCGACGAGCTCGCCGCCGAGCCGTCGCGGCTGGTCGACGAGGCCATGACGGTGCCGCTGTTCGGCGGCCGCCGCGCCATCCGCGTCCGCGCCGGCTCGCGCAACTTCTCGAGTGGCGTCGAGACGCTGACCGAGACCACGGCGCTCAGGGATTGCCGCATCGTGATCGAGGCCGGCGAGCTCAGGCCGGAATCGCCGCTGCGCAAGATCTGCGAGCGCGCCAAGAATGCGGTGGCGATCGGCTGTTATCCCGACACCGAGCGCGATCTCACCAAGCTGATCGAGGACGAGCTGCGCGCATCGAATCTGCGGCTCGCACAGGATGCGCGCGCGGTACTGATGTCGCTGCTCGGCGGCGACCGCATGGCTTCGCGCAACGAGCTGCGCAAGCTGGCGCTGTTCGCGCACGGCAAGGGCGAGATCACGCTCGAGGACGTCATGACCGTGGTGTCCGACGCCTCCGAGCTGAAGCTCGACCCGATCGTCGACGGCGCCTTCGCCGGCAACGCCGCGCTGGTCGAGAGCGAGTTCACCAAGGCAATGGTCGCCGGCACCTATCCCGGCGTGATCATCTCGGCCGCGCAGCGCCAGGCGGCATGGCTGCACAAATCAGCGCTCGCGATCGCGGACGGCACGCCGGCGTCAGCCGTGCTCGAAGGCGGATTCCCGCGGCTGCACTTCTCGCGCAAACCCGCGGTCGAGATCGCGCTGCGCAATTTCACGCCGCCACGGCTGGTGAACGTGATCGATCAGCTCGCCACCGCGGCACTCGACATGCGCAAGCAGGCCTCGCTCGCCGCCGTGATCGCGCAGCGCGCGCTGCTCTCGATCGCGGCGAATGCGAAGCGGCGGGGGTAAATTGAAGAAGTCATTCCGGGGCATGCGAAGCATGAACCCGGAATCCAGAGATGTTGAAAAAGAGATTCCGGGTTCGCGCTGACGCGGGCCCCGGAATGACGAAACCGCTAGCCGCCCTCCAGCCGCCGCACCACTTCGTCGAGCTGCTCGAGGTTGCGGTAGCTGATCTGGACGGTGCCGCCGGGATCGCGATGGCTGACGGTGACGGCAAGGCCGAGCGCATCGCTGACGCGCTTCTCGAGCGCCAGCGTGTCGGCATCCTTGTCGACCTTGGCCGCGCTGCCGCTGCGCGCCTTCTGCGGCTTGCGCTCCGGCACGCCCTCCTCATGCGCCAGTGCCTCGGCCTGGCGAACGTTGAGACCCTCGGCGACGATGCGCTTCGCTGCAGCGAGCGGATCCGGCACGCCGATCAGCGCGCGGGCGTGGCCGGCGGAGAGATCGCCCTTCGAGATCAGCGCCTGCACCTCAGGCGGCAGCTTGGTCAGCCGCATCATGTTGGCGACATGGCTGCGGCTCTTGCCGACGATCTTGGCGATCTCTTCCTGGCTGCGTTTGAACTCGTCGGCGAGTGCGTGATAGCCCTGCGCCTCTTCCATCGCATTGAGGTCTTCGCGCTGGACGTTCTCGATGATCATGATCTCGAGCGCGTCGGAATCAGAGACCTCGACCGGCACGATCGGCACTTCGTGCAGGCCGGCGAGTTGCGAGGCGCGCCAGCGGCGCTCGCCGGCGATGATCTCGTAGCGGTCCTGCGCGCCCTTGATCGCACGCACCACGATCGGCTGGATCACGCCGCGCTGCCTGATCGAATCGGCAAGCTCGCCGAGCTCGGTGTCGGCGAAGGTGCGCCGCGGGTTACGCGGGTTGGCCTTGAGGAATTCGATCGGCACCTTGCGCTGGTTGCGCGGCCGCTCGACATGCGCGGCCGCCTCGCCGCCGACATCTCCGATCAGGCTTGCCAGCCCGCGCCCCAGTCGCGAACGCGCTTCATCGGCCATTGTTGCGAGCTCCCTTGGATTCACACGCAGTACTCCAGACTTGAATTTCAAAAGAAACGTAGGATGGGTAGAGCGAAGCGAAACCCATCGCGGCTCGCAATGAGAGTGATGGGTTTCGCTTCGCTCTACCCATCCTACGCAACATCAATGCGTGCGCAGCTCGCGCTCGCGCTGGATCACTTCGGTGGCGAGCTTGAGATACGCATCGCTGCCGGCACATTTGAGGTCGTAGACCAGAACCGGCTTGCCGTAGGACGGCGCCTCGGAGATGCGCACGTTGCGCGGGATCATGGTGTCGTAGACCTTGTCGCCCATGAACTGGCGCACGTCGGCAACGACCTGGTTGGAGAGGTTGTTGCGCGAGTCGAACATGGTCAGCACGATGCCGTGGATCGACAGGTTCGGATTGAGCGTCGAGCGCACCTGCTCCACGGTCTGCAGCAATTGCGACAGACCTTCGAGCGCAAAGAACTCGCATTGCAGCGGCACCAGGATCGCGTCCGACGCCGCCATCGCATTCACCGTGAGCAAATTGAGCGAGGGCGGGCAGTCGATCAGCACGTAGGTGTAGTCGGCTTCCGGCGAGACATTGTTGTTCAATCCTGCGATCGCATCGCGCAGCCGGAACGCGCGGCCCGGCGTGGTGCCGAGCTCGAGCTCGAGGCCGGAGAGGTCCATGGTGGAAGCCGCGATGTGCAGCCGCGGCACCGCGGTCGCGACCACGGCATCGCGCAGCGGCGCTTCGCCGATCAGGACGTCGTAGGTCGAGCAGCTGCGGTTGCGGCGATCGATGCCGAGGCCGGTCGAGGCGTTGCCCTGCGGATCGAGATCGACGATCAGGACGCGCTCGCCAATCGCAGCGAGTGCGGTCCCAAGATTGATCGCTGTGGTGGTCTTGCCGACGCCGCCCTTCTGGTTGGCGAGCGACAGGATGCGCGGATGGCCAGGCGGCTGGGACGCCTTATCCTCTTGATAAACCTCGTCCATCACAGTCATACCAAAATACCATTTGCTCTCGCGGAGTCCCCTAGCGCCGCTCGATTGACCCGAGTTCGACGATCCAGCCCTGTCCGCCGGTCCGGCTGGAGTGTAGCTTTGGCTCAATAATCCAATATTTAGTGGCCTCGGTCAATTCGGCCTCTACATCTTGACCCTTCAAAAACAGCGCCTTGGCGCCCTTTTTGACCCACGGCTCCGCAAAGCCGATGAGTTGATGTAACGGAGCCAGCGCCCGCGCGGTGACGCAATCGATGGGCCCCGGGATTCTATCCACAGTATCCCCGATATCAGCCAGGTGCACCGTCCCCGGCGAGCCCGTCACCCGTATCGCCTCGCGCAAGAATGCCGCCTTCTTGGCGATTCGCTCAACCAAATGAATCGACGCGCCCGGGGTCTCGGCCAGCGCGCAGGCCAGCACGACACCGGGGAAGCCGCCGCCGCTGCCGAGATCGACCCACGACTTCGCCGTCGGCGCCAGACTCAGGAGCTGCAGCGAATCGGAGACGTGGCGGGTCCAGAGGGTCGGCAGCGTCGATGGCGCGACGAGATTGGTCTTGGCCTGCCACGCCAGGAGGAGGGCGACGTAGCGGTCGAGCCGCGCCTCTGTTTCACGTGAAACAGGCGTCAGCGCGAGCGCCGCGGCCTTGTCCTTGGCGGAGACACTGAGTTCGGCGGATTGCGAAATTGAAGCCATTCTCTGGAATGCCGGTCGAGCTCGTCGTTGCGAGCGAAGCGAAGCAATCCGTAGTGCCGCGTGAGGAAGCGATGGATTGCTTCGTCGCTTCCGCTCCTCGCAATGACGAGGGCCGCCTGCCGTTTCACGTGAAACGTCAGGCAGAGGCCTTCGCAGTCTTCCGTCGCGCCTCGCGCCGCAGATAGGCCGCCAGGATACCCAATGCCGCCGGCGTCATGCCGTCGATCCGGCCCGCCTGCCCGACCGTCCGCGGCTGCGCCTTCTGCAGCTTGACGCGCGCTTCGTTCGAAAGACCGGGAACATCGGCATAGTCGACGTCGGTCAGAACCAGACCCTCGTCACGCCGGAACGCATCGACATCGGCGGTCTGGCGCTTCAGATAGACATCGTATTTGGCATCGATCTCGAGATGCACCGCGATCGCAGGGTCAATGGCCGACAGCTCCGGCCAGATGGCCCGGACCGCGGGCCACTCGATCTCGGGGTATGCCAGCAACTCGAAGGCCGACCGGCGGTGGCCGTCGCGATTGAGCGCGAGCCCGTGCTTGGCGGCCTCATTCGGCGTAATCGCGAGCGATTTCGCCAGCCGCTTGGCCGCCTCCAGCGCCGCCATCTTGGTCCGATGGCGCTCGGCGCGCGCCGTTCCGACGCATCCGAGCGCAATGCCCTTGTCGGTCAGGCGCTGGTCGGCATTGTCAGCACGCAGCGTCAGCCGATATTCGGCGCGCGAAGTGAACATGCGATACGGCTCGGTGATCCCGCGGGTCACGAGATCGTCGATCATCACGCCGAGATAGCCGTCGGCGCGGTCGAACACGATCGGATCTGCACTGCCGGCAGCGAGCGCGGCATTGAGTCCGGCGACAACACCCTGCCCCGCGGCCTCCTCATAGCCCGTGGTGCCATTGATCTGGCCGGCCAGGAAAAGCCCGCGCAGACGCTTGGTCTGCAGGGTCGGATCGAGCTCGCGCGGGTCGACGTGGTCGTATTCGATCGCATAGCCCGGCCGGACCATCTTGACCCGCTCAAGGCCCGGGATGCTGGCGAGGATCGCAAGCTGGACCTCTTCCGGCAGCGAGGTCGAGATGCCGTTCGGATAGACCGTGGTGTCGTCGAGCCCTTCCGGCTCCAGGAAGATCTGATGACCGTCGCGGTCGCCGAAGCGGACGATCTTGTCCTCGATCGAGGGGCAATAGCGCGGTCCGGAGCTCTTGATCTGGCCGGAATACATCGGCGAGCGATGCACATTGGCCCGGATCACCTCATGGGCCGCCGGCGTGGTCCGGGTGATGCCGCACGGGATCTGCGGGGTCGTAATCCGGTCAGTCATGACCGAAAACGGCTCCGGAGGCTCGTCTCCAGGCTGCATTTCGACCGCGGACCAGTCGATCGTGGTGCCGTCGAGGCGCGGCGGTGTCCCGGTCTTGAGCCGGCCGAGCACAAACCCTGCCCGTTCGAAGGACGCAGACAGGCCCATGGCCGGCGCCTCGCCGACCCGGCCCGCCGGCCAATTCTTCTCGCCGAGATGAATCAGACCACGCAGGAAGGTCCCGGTCGTGATGACAACCGCCCCCGCCGACAGCCGGCGGCCATCGCCCAGGCAAATGCCGGTCACGCGACCATCGACGACGACCAGTTCATCCGCCTCGCCTTCGATGATGCTGAGGTTCGCGGTCTCGGTGATCGCCGCCTGCATCGCCGCAGCGTAGAGCTTGCGGTCAGCCTGGGCCCGGGGGCCACGAACCGCTGGACCCTTCCGGCGATTCAGCATGCGAAACTGGATGCCGCCGGCGTCGGCCACCCGGCCCATCAGACCGTCCAGCGCGTCGACTTCGCGGACCAGATGGCCCTTGCCGAGCCCGCCGATGGCGGGATTGCACGACATCGCGCCGATGGTCGCGAAACGATGGGTCACCAAGGCGGTCTTTGCGCCCATCCGGGCAGAAGCGCTCGCGGCCTCGCAGCCGGCATGGCCGCCGCCGATGACGATGACGTCAAATGAGTCTGCCCTGGAAGTCATGCCGGGACTTCTATCGTGGAGTCACGAAAGCCGAAAGAACGAAGTTGGGATCGCCGCTCTGAGACCGAAGCCCGAGGCAAATATGGACTGCTTCGCCTCGCTCGCAATGACAGGCGGAACCGTTTCACGTGAAACAGTGCGGCTGTCTGACCGGCAATTGTTTCACGTGAAACAGGCCGAGGGCTCCTTAACCGGATCGAAACCACGTTTCACGTGAAACAGATGGGCGACCGCTACTTCCCGACGCAGAACTCGCGGAAGATAACATCAAGGATGTCTTCAACATCCACCCGGCCGAGCAGACGACCGAGTGAGAAAGCGGCCCGCCGGAGTTCCTCCGCCGCCAGTTCTTCGCCCTGCCCGACCACGTCGATGCTGCGCTGAAGGGATTCGACCGTCTCCTGCAACAATCCGCGCTGCCGCGTCCGACTGATCAAGCCGCCTTCGCTGGTTCCAAAATAGTCCTGAGCGAACCCGACCAGCGCGGCGATCAGCTCTGACAACCCATCACCACGAGCAGCCGAGATCCTGAATTCGGGGTAACTGCCGCCCTCACCCGCCGCGGTCCTGACCAGGTCGATCTTGTTCCGCACCAGCCAGGTCGGCGTCGCTCCGCCATGTCCCGCCTTTGCATCGCCGCTGTCGGCCAGCCACAGCACGAGGTCCGCCTCCGCGGCGCGGGCGCGGGCGCGGCGGACGCCCTCCTGCTCCACCGGGTCGTCGGTCTCGCGAATGCCGGCGGTGTCGATGACCGTCACCGGATAGCCGTCGAGGTCGAGCTGCACCTCGATCACATCGCGGGTTGTTCCGGCATGCGGCGAGACGATCGCGACCTCGCGCTTGGCAAGCTGATTGATCAGGGTCGATTTGCCGACATTCGGCGGACCCGCAATCGCGACCACGAGGCCGTCGCGCAGCCGTTCACCTTGCCCCTGCCCTGCAAGGACTTGCTTGATCTCATCATGCAGCGCGCGAATCCGCTCGAGCGCCGGCGCGATCAGCTCGGCCGGCACATCGCCTTCATCAGAGAAATCGATGCCGGCCTCAATCAGCGCCGACGCCGCGATGATCCGCTCGCGCCAGTCGCGCGCGCGGTCGCCGAGCAACCCCTTCAACTGGCGGAGCGCCTGGCGCCTTTGACGGTCGGTGTCGGCGTGGATCAGGTCGTCGAGGCCCTCGGCCTCGGTCAGGTCGAGCTTGCCGCTCTCGAAGGCCCGCCGGGTGAACTCGCCCGGCTCGGCCGGCCGCACATTGTCGAATGCCGCGATCGCATCGAACATCGCCGCCAACACCGCGCGTCCGCCATGGACATGAAATTCGGCGACGTCTTCGCCGGTGGCACTGGCCGGGCCTGGAAACCACAGCACGACCGCGTCATCGATCGGTTGATGGTTCGAATCGCGGAGCAGCGCGCGGGTCGCCAGCCGCGGCACCGGCGTCTTGCCCGCCAGTCCTGCAATGACCGACTCGGCCATTGGGCCAGACAACCTGACGATGGCGATCGCACTCGGCGGCCGCCCCGAGGATAACGCGAAAATAGTCTGGTCGCGTGGATGCATCGCCTATTTCTTCCAGCAAATCGGCAAAGGCAATGCCGCTTCGATTTCGCACGCCTTCCCGCAGAATGTTGCAGCGCAGCATCATCTGGTTTCACTGCAAACAGCCGCGCAGCAATTTTGCTGCGGGTGTCGTCAGCTAGCTCACAGAGCTACGATATAAATATAAATAAATTCAGATAGTTAAATGAAAAGTTAGTGGGGGGAGCCGCTCCCTTTATGCTGCACTTCGCTGCAGCAAATCCGCAGCATGAAAAAAGGCGCCCCGTTTGTGCGGAGCGCCTGTTCTTTTCGGCCGTGGCCTCAGGTGTTCATGGAATCGAAGAATTCCGAGTTACTCTTCGTATTGCGGAGCTTGTCGAGCAGGAAGTCGATGGCGTCCATGGTGCCCATCGGATTGAGGATGCGGCGCAGGACGTACATCTTCT
Source organism: Bradyrhizobium sp. KZN70725 (assembly GCF_055264925.1). NCBI lineage: Bacteria > Pseudomonadati > Pseudomonadota > Alphaproteobacteria > Hyphomicrobiales > Nitrobacteraceae > Bradyrhizobium > Bradyrhizobium sp. KZN70725. Next base: position 161,161 of record NZ_JBUYWT010000006.1, on the reverse strand, counting down.
TCAACACCTGCGGATCAGTGATCAGCTCCTCCTTGCGGGTGCCGGAACGGGCAATATCGATCGCCGGGAAGGTCCGCTTGTCCGAAACCTTGCGGTCGAGGATCAGTTCGGAGTTACCGGTGCCCTTGAACTCTTCGAAGATGACTTCGTCCATGCGGCTGCCGGTATCGACCAGCGCGGTCGCGATGATGGTCAGCGAACCGCCCTCCTCGATGTTGCGCGCGGCACCGAAGAAGCGCTTCGGCCGCTGCAGCGCGTTGGCGTCGACACCGCCGGTCAGCACCTTGCCGGATGACGGCACGACGGTGTTGTAGGCGCGGCCGAGGCGCGTGATCGAATCGAGCAGGATCACGACGTCGCGGCCGTGCTCGACGAGGCGCTTGGCCTTCTCGATCACCATCTCGGCGACCTGGACGTGACGCACCGCAGGCTCGTCGAAGGTCGACGACACCACCTCGCCCTTCACCGAGCGCTGCATGTCCGTAACTTCTTCCGGACGCTCGTCGATCAGCAGCACAATCAGATAGCAGTCGGGATGATTGGCGGTGATGGAGTGCGCGATGTTCTGCATCAGCACCGTTTTGCCGGTGCGCGGCGGCGCCACGATCAGCGCGCGCTGGCCCTTGCCGATCGGCGCGACGATATCGATCACGCGGGCGGAAAGGTCCTTCTTGGTGGAATCCTCGAGCTCCATGCGGAAACGCTGATTGGGAAACAGCGGCGTGAGGTTGTCGAAATTGACCTTGTGCTTCGACTTTTCCGGATCTTCGAAATTGAGCGTGTTGACTTTCAGCAGCGCGAAATAGCGTTCGCCTTCCTTCGGGCTGCGAATATGGCCTTCGATCGTGTCGCCGGTGCGCAGGCCGAAACGGCGGATCTGCGACGGCGAAACGTAGATGTCGTCGGGGCCGGGCAGGTAGTTCGCGTCGGGCGAACGAAGGAAGCCGAAGCCGTCGGACAGCACCTCGACAACGCCCTCACCGATAATGTCGGTCTCGGCGATCGCGAGCTGCTTGAGAATTGCGAACATCAGCTCCTGCTTGCGCATGGTGCTGGCATTCTCGACCCCATTCTCTTCCGCAAACGAGACGAGCTCGGCCGGCGTTTTCGATTTGAGGTCCTGGAGTTTGATTTCCCGCATTGGGGTCGTCCTGTGAGGAAGTAGGTAGGGAAGGGGTGCGAGGTGGCTCTGGAAAAAGCGGACGCCAAAGGAAGGTCCGCAGGTCTCAGCCAGGAAAGTGCCGTTTGGGCTTTCAAACCTGATGCGGCGCCGGTCCGAAAAGAACCGGAACGCGACCACATCCGCCTGCGTGGGGTGGGATAAATCCTATATAGAAAATCGATTCGTCCTTCGCAAGAAGGACTGAAGCATGCGTCTTGACCATCGTGATGTCTAGAACGGCTTCACCACCACCATGATCACGATCAGGATCATCAGAACCGTCGGCACCTCATTGATAATACGATAGAATTTCTGGGTTCGTTGATTCCGGTCGGCGGCGAAATCCTTCACGCAGCGGGACAAAAAGCCGTGGATACCCGACATGGCGAGCACCAGCGCAAATTTGACGTGAAACCAGCCGGATAGGTACCAATGTCCGGCCCAGACCAGGAAAAGCCCGGCCAGCCAGGTCACGATCATCGCGGGGTTGATGATCCCCTTCAAAAGCCGCCGCTCCATGATCTTGAAGGTCTCGGACTGCCTGGAGCCGACCTCGGCCTCGCAATGATAGACGAACAGCCGCGGCAGATAGAGCATGCCGGCCATCCACGAGATCACGGCGACGATGTGCAGGGCCTTAACCCAGGCATAGATCGGCAGGGCGTTGATCCAGTCGAACATCGCAGTGATGCCTTTCGGGGAACAGTTCGGGAGGGCTCAGCGCTGCGCGCAAGGCTTCGCCGGCGAGGGACGGATACATATCCGCACACACGGCTCTCCTAAACCTAATTAATTTTAGAATCTAAGGTTTGAGTCTTAATGGCAGTGAATTTGACTCATGCAATCCGGTCCAGCGGTTGCTGCGCGCTTGTTCACATCCCTCAACATTCCGGTCGGCGGCGGCGGATATCCGGAATCTGTCGCAGGACTCAATTGGTTGTGCGCCTCTATGGCCAGCTTATGAAGAGACAAATCCACACTGCTTCACTATCATCTCCGCCATGACGTCGACTTATCCTTTTGCGACGTGCTGTGAAGAAGGGGGCGAGATATACAGGGGCCTGGCCATGGACCCGGATTCTTCTCCTCGACCTCCACAGGGATTCACAGGATAGACAGGGGCTCTGGTGCCGACGACCTCCAACTACTTCCATTTGCATCTGGTGTCGGACTCGACCGGCGAGACGTTAATCACCGTGGCGCGCGCGGTCGCCGCGCAATACGCCAATGTGACCGCGGTCGAGCATGTCTACCCCCTGGTGCGCAGCCAGAAGCAGCTCGATCGCGTGCTCGACGAGATCGAGGAATCGCCCGGCATCGTCCTGTTCACGCTGCTGGAGAAGGATCTGGTCGGCCGGCTCGAGGGCAAGTGCAAGGAGATCAACGTTCCGAGCCTGTCGATCATCGGGCCGGTGATGCAGTTGTTCGAGGCGTATCTGGGTGCCGCGACGACCGGGCGCGTCGGCGCGCAGCACGTGCTGAACGCCGAATATTTCCGCCGCATCGATGCGCTGAACTACACGATGATGCATGACGATGGTCAGCATGTCGAAGGCCTCGAGGAGGCCGATGTCGTGCTGGTCGGGGTATCCCGTACCTCGAAGACACCGACCTCGATCTATCTCGCCAACCGCGGCATCCGAACGGCGAATGTGCCGCTGGTGCCGGGCATCCCGCTGCCGCACCAGCTCGAGACCTTGAAGAAGCCGCTGGTGGTCAGCCTGCATGCGACGCCCGAGCGCCTGATCCAGGTTCGGCAGAACCGCCTGCTCACCATGGGCGACCGCGACAATGACACCTACATCGACAAGCAGTCGGTAGCCGACGAAGTCGCCTTTGCCCGGCGCCTCAGCGCGAAATTCAACTGGGCGCTGCTCGACGTCACACGGCGTTCGATCGAGGAGACCGCGGCCGCGGTGATGAAACTCTTCAACGACCGCCAGCGCGCGCGGCCGTCGGAATGATTCTCACGTCATGAGCATCTGGCGCGGCCCACAGAAGCTGATCCTCGCGTCGCAGAGCCGCGCGCGAAAGATGCTGCTTGAAAATGCCGGCCTCGATTTCGAGGCGCTGCCGGCCGACATCGATGAACGCGCGGTGCAGAAGAATTCCGGCCTTTCGGCCCCGGGCGAGATCGCATCGCTCCTGGCGCGCGAGAAGGCGTTGTTCGTCTCCAGGCAGAGGCCCGGTCAATATGTCGTCGGCGCCGACCAGACGCTGGCGCTGGGGCAACGGATGTTCAGCAAGCCCGCCGGCCGCGCGCAGGCGGCCGAGCAGCTCGGCCTGCTCGCCGGACGGACCCATGAGCTGCATTCCGCCGTCTCGGTCGCACGCGATGGAAAGGTCCTGTTCAGCGATGTGGGCGTGGCCCGCATGACGATGCGACGGCTCGCCGCCGCCGAGATCGAGAGCTATCTCGACCATGCCGGGGAGGCGGTGACGACCAGCGTCGGCGCCTACCAGCTCGAGGGCCTCGGCGTGCATCTGTTCGAGCGGATCGAAGGTGACCATTTCACCATCCTCGGCCTGCCGCTATTGTCGCTGCTGGCGTTCCTGCGTGCTGAGAAACTGCTCGCGGTGTGAGGCGTGGCGACGGGAGAGATGCTGAACCGATGTTGATAGTTGGACTGACCGGCTCGATTGGGATGGGGAAATCCACCACGGCCAAACTGTTCATGGAGGCCGGCGTGCCGGTGTACGACGCCGATGCGGCTGTGCATCAGCTCTACGAAGGCGAAGCTGCGCCGGCGATCGAGGCCGCCTTTCCCGGCACCACTGCCGGCGGCAAGGTCAATCGCGCGAAACTGTCGGCGCGCGTGGTGCACGATCCTGCTGCGATGAAGCGGCTCGAGCAGATCGTGCATCCGATGCTCGGCGCGTCGCGCCAGAAATTCTTCGCCGATGCGGAAGCCGCCGGTAACCCGATCGTCGTTGTCGACGTGCCGCTATTGTTCGAGACCGGCGGCGAGAAGCGCGTCGATGCCGTGGTTGTCGTCACCACGTCGCCGGAACTGCAGCGCGAGCGGGTGCTGGCCCGCGGCACGATGGATGCGGCCAAGCTCGACGCCATCATCGCCAAGCAGATGTCCGACGCCGAGAAGCGAAAACGCGCGGATTTCATAGTGGATACCTCGCACGGCCTAGATCCGGTGCGGGCGCGTATCCGCGACATTCTGGCCGAGGTTGTTAAGATGCCGAAGCGGCGCGCCTGATTCGCCCGCCTTTTCGGATTCATTCACGTCATGCGCGAAATCGTTCTCGATACCGAAACCACTGGCCTCGATCCGCTGCGCGGAGACCGGCTGGTGGAGATCGGCTGCGTCGAGATTTTCAACCGCATGCCGACGGGACAGACCTACCACGTCTACATCAATCCCGAGCGCGACATGCCGGCGGAGGCGTTCGCCGTGCATGGGCTGTCGACCGAGTTCCTGGCCTCCAAGCCGCTGTTCAACGAGGTGGTCGACGAGTTCCTGGCCTTCATCGGCGACACGCCGCTGGTGATCCACAACGCGTCGTTCGACATCAGCTTCATTAACGCCGAGCTCGACCGCATCAAGCGGAAGGCGATCCCGAAGGACCAGCTGGTCGATACGCTGTTGCTGGCACGGCGCAAGCATCCCGGCGTGTCGAACCGGCTCGACGATCTCTGTTCGCGCTATCAGATCGACAATTCCCGCCGCACCAAGCACGGCGCCTTGCTCGACGCCGAGCTGTTGGCCGAGGTCTATATCGACCTGATCGGCGCGCGGCAGTCGCAGCTGATCCTGGCATCGGAAACGTCGGATGCGCGTGTGGGCGGCCATAGTGGTGACACGCCGCGGCGGCAGCGCGAAACCCCGCTACTCGCGCGGGTCAGTGACGCCGATCGAGAGGCCCACAGGGCCTTCATTGCCACGCTCGGCGACAAGCCGATCTGGAACGATTACCTGCCGCCGCCAGCGCCTGCTGCAGCACCGGCGGCTTGAGCCCCTATTGCGCTCTATCCCCGTCATCCTGAGGCGCGAGCGGAGCGAGCCTCGAAGGATGCGCGGCCGCAGTCGGGCCGTCGATCCTTCGAGACGCCCGCAAGCGCGGGCTCCTCAGGATGACGGATCACACTTCCGCGCGTGTTACATTTTTTCGAGTTTAGAACTCAGCTCGGCTTGACGCCGGGAGCGGCTTGGCCGGCCGCCTGCCGCTCCATGTTCTGTCGGTAGAGACCGAGGAAATCGACGGGGTCGAGCAACAAGGGCGGGAAGCCGCCGTCGCGGACCGCGGTCGCGACGATCTCGCGTGCGAACGGGAACAGCAACCGCGGGCACTCGATCATCACCAGCGGGTGCAGGTTCTCCTTCGGCACATTCACGATCCGGAAGACGCCGGCATAGGCGAGGTCGAAGCTGAACATCACCTTGCCTGCGGTCTCGGCCTTGCCCTCGATCGAGAGGATCACCTCGTACTCGTTCTCCGACAGGTTGTTGGCGGAGACGTTAATCTGGATGTTGATCGCCGGCTGCTGTTGCTGCTGGCCGAGCGAGGCCGGCGCATTCGGGTTCTCGAACGACAGGTCCTTGGTGTACTGCGCCAGTACGTTGAGCTGGGGAGCGGGTTGTTCGACGGGGGCGCCGTTGCCATTGGTCATGAAAATGTCTCCTGGAGCAGCGCTCGATGGACAGAATGTCCGACGGCACGCGTTAAGGTGTTGAGAATGCCGATGCCGGGCGAGTGGCTATCATAGGCCCGGCTCGGTCCACAAGGACGACGAAAGGGCGGGCCGGCGGCAAATTCTCCCGGCAAAGGACAGCGCGCGCGAGCCTGCCCGATCTCTTAACAGCTTCCTAAATTATTGAAGATGCGCGATTTCCTGAAAAGGAACGGTTTCCCCCGGGGGTCAAAACGCGCTACACTACCCGTGCCAAAAAGCGCCATTGGCCGGGCATAGTTTCGTGCCTACATCTTCGGACTCTATCGGTGATGTGATCTCTGCTGTTCCCGACCGGGAACGCTTTGACGGCCGGCCCGTTGCCGGCAGAGACCAGAAAGCGAATTCGACGTGGATATTTACACCATCATCTTCCTGGCGCTGGCCGTGTTTATCTTCCTGCGCCTGCGCAGCGTTCTCGGACAGCGCACGGGAAGCGAGCGGCCGCCTTATGATCGCGCCGCGCCCAACGTCGTGCAGCGCGGTCAGGACAACAACGTCGTTCCGATCCCGGGATCGGTAATCGACCAGCCGGCCTCGGCGGCGCCCGCCGAGCCGGTCGAGCCCACGGAACGCTGGAAGGGCATCGCCGAGCCCGGCACGGCGCTGGCGCAGGGTCTCGACGCGGTGGCCGTCCAGGATTCCTCGTTCGATCCGCGGCATTTCCTCTCAGGTGCCCGCTCGGCCTATGAAATGATCGTGCTGGCGTTCGCCAATGGCGATCGCCGCGCGCTGCGCGACCTGCTGTCGACCGAGGTCTATGAAAGCTTCGAGGCCGCGATCAAGGATCGCGAGAAGCACGAGCAGAAGACCGAGACGCGGTTCGTCTCGATCGACAAGGCCGAGATCGTGAGCGCGGAGACGCGCGACCGCTCGACTCAGCTCACCGTCCGCTTCGTGTCGCAGATGATCTCGGTCACGCGCGACAAGGCCGGCACCATCGTCGACGGCAGCCCGGACAAGGTCGCCGACATCACCGATATCTGGACATTCGCCCGCGACTCGACTTCCCGCGATCCGAATTGGAAGCTGGTTGGCACTGGAAGCGCTCACTAAGCATCTCAGCTACGGGCGGCTCGCGGTGGCGTGCTGCGCGCTCGCGGTGCTGTGCTCCACCGCAGCGATTGCCGCGCGCTACAGATCAAGCCGGCACCCTCCGCCGCGACACGAGCATAGCCACCCGATCCCCTATCCCAATCTGGAAATGCCGCTGCAGGTCAGCGGCAGCCAGTACGAGCCGCTCGCCTGGTCCAACGTCGCCGGCTGGAGCGCCGACGATCATCTCGCGGCCTACCAGGCGTTTCGCACCAGCTGCAAGCCGATCGCGGCCCAGCAGGGTGCGCCTGCAGATTCGAAAGCGCTTGGAAGCTCGCTGCGCGATCCCTGCCGGATCGCCAAGGGACTCGCGCTGAGCGACGGCGTCAAGGCGAAGGACTTCTTCGAGCAGAATTTCGTGCCGTTGCGTATCTCGCGGCTCGGCGAGGACGCCGGCTTCGTCACCGGTTACTACGAGCCGGTGCTCGATGGATCGCGGACCCAGACCGACGTCTACAACGTGCCGGTCTATCGCCGTCCGTCCAACCTGTTCGTGCGCGGCAAGACGCAGAATTCGGTCGGGCTGCCCAATGGCGGCGCGGTGTATCGCAAGATCGGCCGCCGCAAGCTCGTGCCCTATTACGACCGCGGCCAGATCGAGGACGGCGCGATCGCCGGCCGCGGGCTCGAGATCTGCTGGCTGAAGAGCCAGACCGATCTCCTGTTCGCGCAGATCCAGGGCTCGGCGCGGATCAAGCTCGAGGACGGCATCACGCTGCGCATCAATTACGACGCGCATAATGGTTATCCCTATACGCCGGTCGGACGCGTCCTGATCGACCGCGGCATCATCCCGAAGGATCAGATGTCGATGCAGAAGATCAGGGAGTGGATGGAGCAGAACCCCGACGGCGCCAAGGACCTGCGCCGGCAAAACCGCTCCTTCGTCTTCTTCCGCGAGGTTCCGCTGTCCGACAAGGACGAGGCCGTCGGCGCGCAGGGCGTGCCGCTGACGCCGGGCCGCTCGATCGCGGTCGACAAGGCGCTGCATGTCTACGGCACGCCGTTCTTCATCGCCGGCGAGCTGCCGATCGAATCCGAGCAGTCGAAGACGCCGTTCCACCGGCTGATGATCGCGCAGGACACTGGCTCTGCGATCGTCGGCCCGGCGCGCGCCGATCTTTATTTCGGCGCCGGCGCGGAAGCTGGAAAGGTCTCGGGCCGCCTGCGGCACAACATGCAGTTCGTCATGCTGGTGCCGAGGGGTCTCGACCCTGTCGCGCGCGGCCACAAGCTGCCTCTCCCGGATGAGCGGCCCTCGGCCAAGATCGCAAAGCTGTTTCCGCAGACCGAGCCGCCGAAGGACAAGCCGGCGGCGAAGGCTGCGGATGTGCCGACCGCCGGCATCGCCAGAAGCGCGGTGAAAGACTCAGGCAATAGCGCCGCCAGGAACCCGGCCGCGAAGGATGTCGCGCCCGCAACGCCGGCAGCAACGACCCCTGTCGCGCAGGCCGCACCTGTGGCAGAACCGGTGCCGCTGCCGGTCGCCCGGCCCGATATTCCGCAACCGGAGAAGCGGCGCTTCCGGCGCTATCGCCATTACCGCGATCAATGAAACGACCCGCGCCGATCCCCGATCTGTCCGCGCCGTCGCGGCGCAAGCGCGCGCTGAGCGAAGAGGAGCGCGCGCTCTGGGAGAGCGTGGCAAAGCAGGTCAAGCCACTGCGCAAGCGGCCGGTCGCCGCGAAGGCCCCCGCCGCCGCCTCTGACCCGGCCACCCATCACGCGATTGCCAAGCCCATCTCGGTCAAGCCGGCGACAGCGGTCAAGGCTGCGCCGGCGCAACGCCCGCACGCGCCGCCGCTGGCGCCGATCGGCCGTCGGGAACGTGCAAAGCTTTCGCGCGGCCGGCAGGAGATCGATGCGCGGCTCGATCTGCACGGCATGACCCAGCTGCGCGCGCATCGCGTGCTGTTTACCTTCCTGCAGCGCGCGCACAGCGACGGGCTCACTTTCGTGCTCGTCATCACCGGCAAGGGCAAGGTCGGTGGTCTCGATTCCGAACGCGGCGTGCTGCGCCGCCAGGTCCCGGAATGGCTCAGCCTGCCGGAATTCCGCTCGCTGGTTGTCGGCTTCGAGGAAGCGCATATCGGCCATGGCGGCGAGGGCGCGCTTTACGTGCGTGTCCGGCGCGCGCGAGCCTAAAGCTAAAACGGGCGGACGATCCCGACGCGCGGGATCAGCGTTACGATCCAGCCTGATATCGTCGTCTTGCGGTCGTCCGACGGGATCGCCGGCACGTCCTTCGACGCCGGCAGCATCCTGGTGGCATGCAGCATCAGGAACATGCAGACCGCCCAGTTCGAGATCCAGCGCGAATAGTCGAACACGGTCACGAACATCACGAAATAGCCGGCGCTGATCACAACGAGCGCTCCGAGCACGATCCGGCGATGCAGTTCACTCGCGAGCGCGCCAATCAGTCGCGCGAAATAGCGCCACAGCGGCGTGTGCAGCCAGATCAGCAGCGCAAACACCGGAACGCCCAGGATGTTCGAGGGCATGCGCGCCCAGGTGTCGGCGAACTCCTTCGACAGCGGCTGGTACCAGATGTAGCCGAACTGAAGCAGGTCGGTGCGTGACGGATCGGCCATCCGGCTCTGCAGATGACGGATGAATTCGTCATAGGGCACGTCGACCGTGCCAGCGAATTGCGCGACCAGGAACAGGATGCCGATGCCTGCGAGCGCTGCGATGCCGAAGACGGCGTTCCGCGGCGTCACGCCCTGCACCAGATAAAAGCGCAGCACCACGATCGCCGTGATGGTCGGCACATACATCAAGACGAAGATGTGATGGACCAGGATCAGCAGGATCGAGAACAGCGCGGCAATCAGCACATACGCCACTGAGCGCGCCGGGATCAGCAGCAGCACGATCGTCAGCGCACAGCCATAGATGTCGAAATGGCCGAGCGTGTGCATGAAGTTCTTCAGGAAGAACGGCGAGCCCGCGATGAAGACGAATAACGGCCAATGCGCGTCGTTGAAGCCGAATGTGCGGCGGAACAGTTTGATGAACAGCCCCAGCGTCACCAGCCAGATCGCGCCGGCCAGCGCGAACACCAGCCATACGGGCACCTTGTCGGTGAACAGCGACACGATCGCCCCGACCAGCGCGCGCTTGGTGAAGCCGTAGTGATAGTCGACCAGCAGATGGATGTAGGGAACGAAGGGCGGCAGCGCGATCTTGTGCAGGAACACGCCGACCAGCACCGCCGCATTGACGGCCAGCATCAGGCGCCAGGGGTTTTGCCACACCCGCAGATTCATCGATCGCCCACTCGTCGTCCCGGGCAAGCGAAGCGCGACCCGGGACCCATAACCACCGAAGGCAGTTCTAAGGGGAATGTCGGCCCGAGTCTTGGTCACTTCGAGCTGCGGGGTTGTGGGTCCCTGCCTTCGCAGGGACGACGATCTTAGCGGGGCCGCCTACAAAATAAACCGGCTCAGGTCGGCGTTCTTGGCGAGGTCGCCGACATGCTTGGTGACGTAGTCGGCGTCGACCTGGATGGTCTCACCGTGGCGATCGGGCGCGGTGAAGGAGATCTCGTCCAGCACCCGCTCCATCACGGTCTGTAGCCGCCTTGCGCCGATATTCTCGACCGTGGAATTCACCGCCACGGCGACATCGGCCAGCGCGTCGATGGCATTGTCGGTGATGTCGAGCGTGACGCCTTCGGTCTTCATCAGCGCGACATATTGCTTGATCAGCGACGCCTCCGGCTCGGTCAGGATCCGGCGCATGTCGTCGCGGGTCAGTGCCTGCAGCTCGACGCGGATCGGCAGGCGGCCCTGCAGCTCCGGCAAAAGGTCCGACGGCTTGGCGATATGGAACGCACCCGAGGCGATGAACAGGATGTGGTCGGTCTTGACGGCGCCGTGCTTGGTCGAGACCGTGGTGCCCTCGATCAGCGGCAGCAGGTCGCGCTGCACGCCCTCGCGGGAGACGTCGCCGCCGGCGCGGTTCTCGCGCACGCAGATCTTGTCGATCTCGTCGAGGAACACGATGCCGTTGTTCTCGACCGCGTTGATCGCCTCCTGCACCAGCTGATCGGTGTCGAGCAGCTTGTCGGATTCCTCGTTGACGAGGATTTCGTGCGAGCCCTCCACCGTCAGGCGGCGAGTCTTGCTGCGTCCGCCCATCTTGCCGAAGATGTCGCCGAGCGAGATCGCGCCCATCTGGGCGCCGGGCATGCCGGGGATTTCGAACATCGGCATGCCGCTGCCGCCCGACTGCGTCTCAATCTCGATTTCCTTGTCGTTGAGCTCGCCGGCGCGCAGCTTCTTGCGGAACGACTCGCGCGTCGCCGGGCTCGATCCCGGGCCGACCAGCGCGTCCAGCACGCGTTCCTCGGCGGCAAGCTGGGCGCGGGCCTGAACGTCCTTGCGCTTGCGCTCGCGGGTCTGTGCGATCGCGACCTCGACGAGGTCGCGGACGATCTGCTCGACGTCGCGGCCGACATAGCCGACCTCGGTGAACTTGGTGGCCTCGACCTTGAGGAACGGCGCGCCGGCGAGCTTGGCCAGCCGCCGCGCGATCTCGGTCTTGCCGACGCCGGTCGGCCCGATCATCAGGATGTTCTTGGGCAGAACCTCCTCGCGCAGGGAACCGGCGAGCTGCAGCCGCCGCCAGCGGTTGCGCAGCGCGATCGAGACGGCGCGCTTGGCGTCGGTCTGGCCGACGATGAAGCGGTCGAGTTCAGAAACGATTTCACGGGGAGAGAAGTGAGTCATTGGCTCTAGCTAGGTTGGAATCGCGGTCTCGGCAAGCGGCAGTCCTCCAAGGCATCGTCCCCTAAAGAATCGGCGGCCCGGCCTGCCACTGCCTGATCGCCTCGAACGGGTGGATCAGCATGATGATGTTCAGTGTCAGATTGTCGCGAATGTGAAGCAGCAGCACGGTTTCGAACAACACGCCGAGCGCGACGGTCGCCGCGATCGGCAGCTTGCGCGCCAGCAGGAAGCCGACAACCATCGCAAGGGTGTCCGACACCGAATTGACGATGGTGTCGCCGTAATAGTCCAGCGAGATCGTGCCGGCGCGGTAGCGCTCGATGATCCAGTTGGAGTTTTCGACGAGCTCCCAGCTGCCTTCGATCAGCATCGCGACAATCAGCCGCCCGGGCCAGGCGAGGCGCGGCAACAGGAGGAAGGTCAGACCGTAGAACAGCAGGCCATGCAGCACATGCGACAGCGTGTACCAATCGGCGACGTGCTGCGAGTTCTCCGAGCTCTGAACCGAGCCATGCCAGAGCTTGACGTAGCCGCAGGCACAGATCGGAAGACGGCCCATCGCATAAAGCAGCGCTGCTTGCAGCACGAGCAGCGCTGCCGCGATCGCCAGCCAATGCCGCGCTGAAACGCCGGTGATGGGCTTGTGCGCGATCGTCATGCGTCGCGCGCCATCAGCAGCGCCGGCCCGTCCGGCGTGTCGACCATACCCATCTTTCGAAAACCCGCCTTCTCGTAGGCGCGGATCGCGCGCGCATTGGCCGGATCGGGATCGGTGACGATGCGTGGCGCGCCCTGCGCCAGCCGGTCATCGACAAAGGCGCGGATCAGCGCCGAGCCGTGGCCACCTGCCATCATGTCGGGCTCGCCGATGAAGAGGTCGACCCCGCGCGTGCCCTCAGGCTGAACCCCGAAGCCGGAATTCCACGCCGTCTGGTCGTAGCACTGGATGTAGCCCAAATCGGACGCATCGGTTGCGACGATGAACTGGTCCATGGCCGGCTCATCGAGGTCGCCGCTGACCAGCGCATATTGCTCGGCCGGATCGCCCCACCATTCCCGGACATGCGGCAATGCCAGCCACTGCTTGACCAGCGGCAGGTCGGCCGGCGTCATCGGCCGGAAATGATAGGGGCTGGCCATGCTCAGCCGCCGATCGTCTCGATCGTCACGTTCCGGTTGGTGTAGACGCAGATATCAGCGGCGATATCCAGGGCGCGGCGGACGATGGTCTCGGCGTCCTTGTCGGTATCGACCAGCGCGCGGGCCGCGGCGAGGGCGTAATTGCCGCCGGAACCGATCGCCATGACCCCGGATTCGGGCTCCAGCACGTCGCCGGTGCCGGTCAGCACCAGGGAAACGTCCTTGTCGGCCACGATCATCATGGCCTCCAGCCGGCGCAGGTAGCGGTCGGTCCGCCAGTCCTTGGCGAGCTCGACGGCCGCCCGGGTCAGCTGCCCCGGATATTGCTCCAGTTTGCTTTCCAGTCGCTCGAACAGGGTGAAGGCGTCGGCGGTGGCGCCGGCAAAGCCGCCGATCACGTCGCCCTTGCCGATCCGGCGGACCTTCTTGGCATTGGCCTTGATCACGGTCTGGCCGATCGAGACCTGCCCGTCGCCGCCGATCACCACCTTGCCGCCCTTGCGGACCGTGCAGATCGTGGTGCCATGCCAGACCGGCAGCTCATTTTGGGATGCTTGCATAGGTTACCTCTCTTCCGGGCAGATTTAGGCGGTCGGGCAGGGGGTTACAATCGGGACGAAATCGGCGTGTTTTCAGGCGAGGTGGCACCGGTTTGCGTGACGAAACGCGTCAGAACCAGATCGACAACGATTTCCGGTCACCATGGCCGGAAGTTGGGGCGTTTCGAGGTCATCCCGCAGTAGCGAAGGTGACATCAGCCTGTTAAAAGACCGGCGTTTTCGGCACGGGAAAGCTCAATTTTCATGCGCACCGCAACCATCAAGCGCAAGACCAAGGAGACCGACATCGAGGTGACGGTCAACCTCGACGGAGCAGGCGTATCCACGGTTTCGACCGGGATCGGCTTCTTCGACCATATGCTCGACCTCCTGGCCCGGCATTCGCGCATCGACATCACGGTGAAGGCGGATGGCGATCTCCATGTCGATTACCACCACACCACCGAAGACGTCGGGATCGCGCTCGGGCAGGCCGTGAAGCAGGCGCTCGGCAACATGGCCGGCATCACCCGCTATGCCTCGATCCACATGCCGATGGACGAGACGCTCTCGCGCGTCGTGATCGACATTTCCGGCCGCCCGGTGCTGGTGTTCAAGGCCGAATTCCCGCGCGACAAGATCGGTGAGTTCGACACCGAGCTGGTGCGCGAATGGTTCAACGCCTTCGCGATGAACGCCGGCGTGACTCTGCACGTCGAGACCCTATATGGCGAGAACAGCCATCATATCGCCGAATCCTGTTTCAAGGGTCTGGCGAGGGCGCTGCGGACGGCAATTGCAATCGATCCGCGTGCCCAGGGCGAAGTGCCCTCGACCAAGGGTCAGCTCGGCGGCTGATCTCTGGACCATGATCCGGAAGAGTGGATGCCGGTTTTCCGAAAGATCATGCTTTAAATAAGAGTCCATCCTCGGCGGAGCGTTCGATGCCGGTCTATACAGTGCATGCCCCCGTGGCCAACGGCGCCGATCTCGCGGCGACCGACAAGTTCGTCTTCGTGCGCGACGGCTTCCATTTCTGGGCCGCGGTTGCGGGGGTGATCTGGCTGGCCTGGCATCGGCTCTGGCTGGCGCTGATCGGCTGGTTCGTTCTTACTTTCGTGATCGATTACGCGCTGGCCAAGCTTGGCGTCGGCCGCAGCGCGATCTTCTTCGTCGACCTGGTGCTGATGGTGTTGCTCGGCCTCGAGGCCGCGACCCTGCAGCGCTGGACGCTGTCGCGGCGCAGGTGGCGCCAGATCGACATCGTCGTGGGCGACGATGCGGAGGCCGCCGAGCGCCGTTTCTTCGCGCGCTGGACCGCGCGGCATCGCGGCGCCGTCCACGATCAGCGCTCGGTCGATCGCGGCGCGCCGCCGCCGACCCGCGACGTTCCGGGTCAGTCATTCTCAAAACCCCCGTCGATGCCGCAAGGCGGCATCATCGGATTGTTTCCAGAGCCAGGAGGAACGCGATGACCGTTGCAATCATCGATTACGGCTCCGGCAATCTGCATTCGGCGGCCAAGGCCTTTGAGCGCGCCGCGCGCAGCATGGAGGATCCGCAAGCCATCAAGGTGACGCGCGATCCCGATGCGGTGTATCGCGCCGATCGCATCGTGCTGCCCGGCGTCGGCGCCTTCGCCGATTGCCGCCGCGGCGTCGACGCGGTCGACGGCATGCTGGAGGCGCTGACCGAGGCGGTGCGGGTCAAGGCCAGGCCGTTCTTCGGCATCTGCGTCGGCATGCAGCTGATGGCGACGCGCGGCAAGGAGCACGTGATCACCGAGGGCTTCAACTGGATCGGCGGCGATGTGGAGAAGATCGAGCCGCGCGACGAGAGCCTGAAGGTCCCGCATATGGGCTGGAATACGCTCGACATGGTGCGCGAGCATCCGGTGCTAGAGCGGCTGCCGCTCGGGCCGAAGGGACGTCACGCCTATTTCGTGCACTCCTATCACCTCAACGCCGCCAATGAGGCGGACGTGCTCGCGCGCGCCGACTATGGCGGGCCGGTGACCGCGATCGTCGGCAAGGACACCGCGATCGGCACCCAGTTTCACCCCGAGAAGAGCCAGCGCTTCGGCCTCGCTTTGATCGCCAATTTCTTGAAGTGGAAGCCGTGATTCTCTTTCCAGCGATTGATCTGAAGAACGGCCAGTGCGTGCGCCTGGAGCAGGGCGACATGGCGCGCGCCACCGTGTTCAATCTCGATCCGGCGGCGCAGGCGGCGAGCTTCGCCGCGCAGGGCTTCGAATATCTCCACGTCGTCGATCTCGACGGTGCCTTCGCCGGCAAGCCGATGAATGCGCATGCGGTGGAGGCGATGCTGAAGGCCGTCACCATGCCGGTGCAGCTCGGCGGCGGCATCCGCGACCTCAAGACCATCGAGGCCTGGCTCGACAAGGGCATCACGCGCGTCATCATCGGCACCGCCGCGGTGCGCGATCCTGAGCTGGTGAAGGGCGCGGCGAAGACATTCCCCGGCCGTGTCGCCGTGGGCCTCGATGCGCGCGACGGCAAGGTCGCGGTCGAAGGCTGGTCCGAGACCTCGCATGTGACCGCGCTCGAGATCGCGCAGCGCTTCGAGGATGCCGGCGTCGCCGCGATCATCTTTACCGACATCGCCCGCGACGGCCTGCTCAAGGGCCTCAACCTCGACGCCACCATCGCGCTTGCCGACCGCATCTCGATTCCAGTGATCGCCTCCGGCGGCTTTGCCTCGATCGACGACGTCAAGGCGCTGCTGGAGCCGCGTGCGAAGAAGCTGGCCGGTGCGATCGTCGGCCGTGCGCTCTATGACGGACGGCTCGATCCGGCCGCTGCCCTTCAGCTGATCCGCGGCGCGTAGGAGGAGATCATGTTCAAGGTTCGCGTGATCCCGTGCCTCGACGTCAAGGACGGCCGCGTGGTCAAGGGCGTCAACTTCGTCGATCTGCGCGACGCCGGCGACCCGGTCGAAGCCGCGATCGCCTATGACGCCGCCGGCGCCGACGAGCTCACCTTCCTCGACATCACCGCCACCCACGAAAACCGCGGCATCATGCTCGATGTGGTGCGGCGGACCGCGGAAGCCTGCTTCATGCCGCTGACCGTGGGCGGCGGCGTCCGCACCGTCGACGACATCAAGACCCTGCTGCGCTCCGGCGCCGACAAGGTCTCGATCAATTCAGCGGCCGTCAGCCGGCGCGAATTCGTCAAGGAAGCGGCCGAGAAATACGGCGAGCAATGCATCGTGGTCGCGATCGACGCCAAGCGGGTCAAGCGTGCCGGCGGCTCGGACCGCTGGGAGATCTTCACCCATGGTGGACGGAATGCCACCGGGATCGACGCCATCGAATATGCCCAGGAGGTCGTCTCGCTCGGCGCCGGCGAAATCCTGCTGACCTCGATGGACCGGGACGGCACCAGGCAGGGCTTTGACCTGCCGCTGACCCGGGCGATCGCGGACAGTGTCCCCGTACCGGTCATCGCGTCCGGTGGTGTCGGCAATCTCGACCACCTGGTCGACGGCGTCCGCGAGGGTCACGCCACCGGCGTACTGGCCGCGTCGATCTTCCACTTCGGGGAATTCACCATCCGCCAGGCCAAGGATCACATGGTGCGCGCCGGCCTGCCGATGCGGCTCGATCCCTAGCGTGAGCGTGGTCAGGAAAAGTGGAAACCGGTTTTCCGTGAAGACCACGCTCAAACAGGGAGAGCTGGGACTCCTTGTCACAAAAATGCTAAGTCCCCACCTAAGGGATGGTACCCGTGCGGTGCCGCTGTGCATGCTTGAGTTGAGTTGATGTCGCGTTTCACGGTCCACGATCTGGCCGCCACCATCGACGCCCGCGCTGCAACGGGCGGTGAGGCGTCCTACACCCGTAAGCTGCTCGACAAGGGCGCGGAGCATTGCGCCAAGAAATTGGGCGAGGAAGCGGTCGAGACCGTGATCGCCGCGGTCGAGAATGACCGCGATCACCTCATCGCCGAAAGTGCCGATCTCGTGTTTCACCTGCTGGTTCTGTTGAAATCCCGCGGCGTGAAGCTGGAGGACGTCGAGGCCGCGCTGGAGAAGCGCACCTCGATGTCGGGACTGGAAGAGAAGGCGTCGCGCAAGCGCGACTAGCGCAAATGATCGAGCGCATCGAGAGGGGCGGCCTCATGGACATCCGGGCACCAGATCAACAGTACAACCCCTACCGCATCTTCACGCGCCAGCAATGGTCGCATCTGCGTGACGATACGCCGATGACGCTCGAGCCCGGCGAGTTCGATCGCCTGCGTTCGATGCACGATCGCCTCGATTTGCAGGAGGTCGAGGACATCTACCTGCCGCTGTCGCGGCTGCTCTCGATCTATGTCGATGCGACGCAGCGGCTGTATTACTCGCAGCGCCAGTTCCTCAACATCCGCGACCGCAAGATGCCCTACATCGTCGGTGTCGCTGGATCCGTCGCGGTCGGCAAGTCGACCACGGCTCGCGTGCTGCAGGCGCTGCTGGCGCGCTGGTCGCCGCGGCCGAAGGTCGACCTGATCACGACCGACGGTTTCCTGTTTCCGAATGCCGTGCTCGAGCGGCAGGGCATCATGCAGAAGAAGGGCTTTCCGGAAAGCTACGACCTGCCGACGCTGCTGTCGTTCCTCAGCGACATCAAGGCGGGACGGCGCCGCGTGCGCGCGCCGGTCTATTCGCATCTGACCTACGACATCGTGCCGAACAAATGGGTCGAGATCGACCAGCCGGACATCCTGATCGTCGAGGGCGTCAACGTGCTGCAGACCGGGCGGCTGCCGCGCGACGGCAAGGCGGTGCCGTTCGTCTCCGACTTCTTCGACTTCTCGGTCTATATCGACGCCGACGAGGCCGTGCTGCGGGAGTGGTACATCAAGCGCTTCCTGGCGCTGCGCGACACCGCGTTCACCGATCCGAGGTCCTACTTCCACCGCTACGCGCCGCTGTCGGACGAGGAAGCAACGGCGACCGCGATCGCGATCTGGGAGCGCACCAACCTCGCCAATCTCGAGGACAACATCCTGCCGACCCGCCCGCGCGCGACGCTGATCCTGAAGAAGGGCGCCGACCACGTGGTGCAGTCGGTCGCGCTGCGCCGGCTGTAGTAGGAACCGTATCTCAGCGAAAGCGCCACATCACAGCTGTCGTCCCCGCGAACGCGGGGACCCATAACCACAGGTACCTGTGATTTGCAGCGCTGTAGCCCCAGCGGGCGCAAAACTAGCTTCGGTGGTTATGGGTCCCTGCTTGCGCAGGACGACACTGAGGTTTTGGCTGCTACGCTGCGATGTGCCGCGCGGCGGCGAGGCCCGCGAGCGCTTCTTCCAGCTTCTCGCGGTCGAGCGGCTTGATCAGAAAGCCGTCCATGCCGGCTTCGAAGCAGGCATAGCGGTCCTCCACCAGCGTATTTGCCGTCAGTGCCAGGATCGGGGTCCGGCGGACGGATTGTGCCGCTTCATGGGTGCGGATCTGCTTGGTGGTCTCGATGCCGTTGAGGCGCGGCATCTGGATGTCCATCAGCACGAGATCATAGGGCGTGCCGGCTGAGGTCGCCGACAGCCAGGACTCCATCGCCTGCTCGCCATTGGTGGTGATGACCACGTTATGGCCGAGCCGGGTGAGCAGCGAGCGCATCAACAGCGCGTTGATCTCATTGTCCTCGGCGACCAGGATCGAGAACCCCTTGTCCGGCAGCGCGGATGCAAGCGCTGTGGGCGCGGACTCGGCGGCCGCCTCGATCGCAAGGCTCGGCGCAGCGACTTCCGGCGATGCGGTCAGGCGCGCGGCGAGCGACGACGCGCGCAATGGCTTCACCAGGTAACCGGTGAACATGGCTGACTCGGAGGCCGAAAGGTCCTGCCGCGTCGCCGGCGTGAACATCACGATGCGATGGGTTGCATGGAGGCGGGCGGCGTCGGCAAACGCCTCCATCGCCGGCGTGCCGAGCGTGTGGTCGATCAGCACCGCATGCCAGCTCCGCTCCGGCAGCAGCGCCTCGGCGACGTTGGCATCCGACACGATGCAGGTCTGTGCGCCCCAGCGCTGCAACCGCCGCGAGATCAGCGAGACCTCGATGCTGTGTGGCGCCACCAGCATGATCGACTGTCCCGTCAAGTCGGGCGCGGCGAAGCCGTTGGCCTCGCCGGTATCGGCGGCGGCGAGCGGGATCGACACCTCGAAGGTTGAGCCGGCGCCCGGCGTGCTTGCGAGCGTGATGCGGCCGCCCATCCGCTTGACGATGCGGTCGCTGATCGAAAGGCCGAGGCCGGTGCCGCCATAGCTGCGCGCGATCCGGTCGTCGGCTTGCTCGAACTCCCGGAAGATACGCTGCTGCGCATCCGGTGCGATGCCGATACCGGTGTCGCGGACCAGGAAGCTGATCTCGTTCGGCCAGATGCCGGGCTCGACGATCAGCGCCACGCCACCGGTCGCGGTGAACTTGATGGCGTTGCCGGCGAGATTGAGCAGCACCTGACGCAGCCGCGCGGCGTCGCCGGTCACCTGCATCGGCAGCCGTTCGTCGACATAGGCGGCGATCTCGATTCCCTTGGTTTGCGCGCGCGGCGCCAGCAGCTCGGTGATGTCCTCGATCAGGCCGGACAGCGCGAACGCGCGCTGTTCGAGATCGATCTTGCCGGCCTCGATCTTGGAATAGTCGAGCAGCTCCTCGATCAGTGCGAGCAGCGCGTCGCCGGATGTCTTGACCGCCTTGACGTAGGTCATCTGCTCCAACGTCAGCTGCGTATCCATCAGCAATCCGCTCATGCCGATGATGCCGTTCAGCGGGGTGCGGATCTCGTGGCTCGCCATCGCAAGGAAGCGCGACTTGGCGCGGTTGGCGGCGTCGGCCTGATCGCGCGCTTCGGCGAGCGCGCGCTCGCTCTCGGTGCGGTCGGTGACGTCGCGGCCGACGCTCTGCATTTCTGCGGGCGCGCCGGCATCGTTGCGCACGAGGCCTTCACGCCAGGCGATCCAGCGCGGCCCGAGCGGGCCCTCGATCTTCTGGTCGTAGACCCGCGTGCCGTTGGATTCGAGCGCGGTGTCGCCTTGTTCGAGCACCTTCAGCGTTGCGGTGCTGCCGATCAATTCGCTGCGGGGCCTCTGCGCCAGCTCGCAATAGGCGTCGTTGGCATAGGTGATGAGCCCGTCGAGATCGCGCAGCACGATCAGATCGTCCTGCGCCTCGAACAGGGTGGAGGCGCGCTGCTCGGCCTCCTGCAGTTCCCAGTTGCGGTCGGCCATCGCTTCATTGTGCATGGCGATGGTGCGCAGCCGCTTGCGCATCAGCCGCAGGCGGATGCCGAGCGTCACGATCCAGAGGCAGGCGAGCGCGAACAGGAAGCTGACCCCGATCGCGAATGCATTGGGATCGTAGCCGCTCTGTTGCGAGAGCGCGCCCGAAATGAACCCGAAGGCGCTGCCGAACGCGACGGAGAAGATCGTGAACGAGCGCACGATCGTCGCGAGCCAGGAATGGCGCCGGAGGAAGCGGCGAAGGCGCAACTTGATCCGGAAGAAACGCCCCATCAATGGTGACCCTGAGACAGCTTGATCTGGCGCTGACGATGCGTCGGCCAGCTTGCAAAGTGCTTGAAATTGGTGGCCATTTCGCGCTGCCCTCAGAACAAGGTTAGCGGGAGGTTAATTCCGCCATGACCCGGTTCGGGACGCGCTTGTCAGGTGCCGGCGTTGCGGCTTCAAGGCGGCGGTGTCCGCCGCGGGCGCTGACGATCAGGGCCGCGGCATCCCGCGCTGAGAACGTCTTCGACTGCACGAAGACACGATAGTCGGACGGGCCAGCATCACGCGTCAGATAGATGACGGGGCCGGTTGCCGAGGCATCGCCGGAAATCCCGATCAGCTGCGCCGTCGCGCTGCTCTCGCAGGCGCCGGCCTCGGCGTCGTCGATGTCGTCGATCACGGTGAAGTCGGCGGCGTCGGCGCTGTCGGCGATCTGGACCCGGACGGTGGCCTGGCTGGGGTCGTCAGTGAAGCTGACGTGAAGCTGCGCCAGCCAGGGGATCGATGCGATCTGCATCGTGGCGCCGCCCACCTCGATGCAGGGCCGCGGGCCCGGCAGGAATTCGGCGCGGGCAAGGACCGCGGCCACGGCAAGGGGGACCACCGAGGTCAAAATCTTCAAACGCAACATGACACAACTCGCTCGACCCAAGCTTGCCGCCGATCGCGGTGCTTATGGTTTGCGGAGCGTAAATGAGAGTGGTTACTGTCACGTTGACGCGGCGGGCACCGGCCGGAAGCCGGCGGAGATCACGCCGCGCGGCGCAAATCGTCGGCCAATGCACGATAAGACAGCGCTTCGGCGAGATGTAGCCGGCCGATCGTCTCGGCGCCGTCGAGATCGGCAAGCGTGCGCGCCACCCGCAGCACGCGGTGATAGCCGCGCGCGGTGAGGTGCATGTTGTCGGCGGCCTCGCGCAGCAGCTTCTGCCCATGCGCGTCGGGTTGCGCGATGGTCTCGAGCAGCGAACTCGGCGCTTCCGCATTGGTGCGGACATGCGGCATGCCGGCAGCCGCATAGCGCGCGAGCTGGATGTCGCGCGCGGCCGCGACGCGGGCGGCAACCTCGGCCGATCCCTCCGCCGGCGGCGGCAGGATCAGATCGGCCGCGGTCACGGCGGGCACCTCGATCCGCAGGTCGATGCGATCCATCAGCGGGCCGGAGATCCGCATCTGGTAGTCGCCGGTGCAGCGGTCGAGCCGGCCGCGCTTGCAGGAATAGCCGGGTTCATAGGCATGGCCGCAACGGCACGGGTTCATGGCTGCGACCAGCATGAAGCGCGCCGGATAGGTGACGCGGTGGTTGGCCCTGCTCACCGAAACCTCGCCGTTCTCCAGCGGCTGACGCAGCGAATCCAGCACGCGCGGATCGAACTCCGGCAATTCGTCGAGGAACAGCACGCCCTGATGCGCCAGCGAGATCTCGCCCGGTTTGGCGCGCATGCCGCCGCCGGTCAGCGCGGCCATGCTGGCGGAATGATGCGGGCTGCGGAACGGGCGTCGCGCGGTCAGGGCGCCGTCGCGGATCTCGCCGGCAACCGAGGCGATCATCGAGACTTCGAGCAGCTCCGACGGCGACAGCGGCGGCAGGATCGAGGGCAGTCGCGCCGCCAGCATCGATTTGCCGGCGCCGGGCGAGCCGATCATCAGAAGATGATGACCGCCGGCGGCGGCGATCTCGAGCGCGCGTTTCGCGCTCTCCTGGCCCTTGATGTCGCGCAGGTCCAAAAGCGTTTCCTCGCGCTCATGCACCTTCGGCTGCGGCCGCGACAGCACCTGCGTGCCCTTGAAGTGGTTGGCGATCTGGATCAGCGAATCTGCCGCGATGATCTGGATGTCCGGACTGGCCCAGGCGGCTTCCGAGCCGCAGGCGGCCGGGCAGATCAATCCCTCGTCGCGCGAATTGGCGCCGATTGCCGCGGGCAGCACGCCCGCCACCGGCGCGAGCGAGCCGTCGAGCCCGAGCTCGCCGAGCACGGTGAAGCCGTTCAGCGCATCCGGCGGGATCGCGCCGATCGCCGCCATCAGGCCGAGCGCGATCGGCAGGTCGTAATGGCTGCCCTCCTTGGGCAGGTCGGCGGGTGCGAGGTTGACGGTGATGCGGCGGGCGGGAAGCGCGAGGCCGGAGGCGATCAGCGCCGAACGCACGCGTTCGCGGGCTTCCGACACCGCCTTGTCGGGCAGGCCGACGATCGCGAATGCCGGCAATCCCGGCGCAACCTGGACCTGCACGTCGACCGCGCGGGCCTCGATCCCCTCGAATGCGACGGTGGAAACGCGCTGAACCATGCTGCCCCTATCTTCCGCAATCGAAGGTAGCGGAACCGGGCGGCAAGTGACGATTATGTACTTTACAAACCCATAATCGGAGGTAGAATCGATCCCATAGCTGCTACCTATGGGTTTGTGTTATGTCGGTTCTTGCAAAAGCCTATTTTCACAATGAAAAGAGCGCCTTCCGCCATCTTGAGAAGCTTCTTTGGGCTGATGGCGTGGTCTGCCCTCACTGTGGCGTGGTCGGAAAAGCCGGTCGCCTAGAGGGTGTAAAGGCAAAAAACGGCAAGGTCCGGCTTGGCCTGTGGAAGTGCTATGAGGCTGGCTGCCGCAGGCAGTTCACGGTGAGGGTCGGAACGGTATTCGAATCCGCCCATATCCCGCTGCACAAGTGCTTGCAGGCTGTCCATCTGATGGCTTCCAGCAAGAAGGGCATTTCGGCCCATCAGCTGCACCGCATTCTGGAAATCCAGTACAAGAGCGCGTGGTTCTTAGCTCACCGCATCCGCGAGGCTATGCGGGACGGCAAGCTGGCCCCCATGGGCGGCGCTGGCAAGATCGTGGAAGTGGACGAGACCTATATCGGCCGCTTGCAGGGTCAGCTCAAGAACCGCAAGGGCGGCGCGGCTCACAAGAACATCGTCCTGACGCTGGTTGAGCGCGGTGGTTCGGCCCGCAGCTTCCACATCGACAGCACGTCGATTGCGGATATTGCGCCGATCCTGCGGACCAACATCCGCCGGGAAAGCAAGCTGATGACGGACGAGGCTCCGTTTTATCGTGGTATCGGTCGCGAGTATGACGGCCACGATTCCGTCAATCACGGTGAGAAGGAATACGTCCGTTACGAGGGCGACGTAATCACCACCAACACGGTTGAGGGCTACTACAGCATCTTCAAGCGCGGCATGAAGGGCGTCTACCAGCACTGCGCAGAGAAGCATCTGCACCGCTATCTGGCGGAGTTCGATTTCCGCTACAGCAACCGCGTCGCGTTGGGGGTTGACGATCAGGATAGGGCCCAAAGGGCCATCAAGGGTGTGGTCGGGAAACGGCTCACCTATAGGTGGCCTGATAAACATGAAAAGGGTGCGTAAGCCCTTGAAGTTGCGAATCAAAGTGATTCGCATAGAATATGCTTGACGAATCAATGGGATAGGCCTATATAGTGGCTGGGGCCTAGCCCGGGAGGTCGCCGTTACGGCGGCTGCTTAAGAGCCAGTCTTACGACTGGCTTTTTTGCTTTTCGCGCGCGCCTTATCCACCAGATCGAAGCAGCTGTACTTGATCCCAAGGTGCGGGATGTCTTCTGCAACGAGCAGGTCGTCTATCAGTTTTTTATTCGCTCGCAGCGTCTGATACGGAAGGTAATCAGCGTCGTATCCGCCTCTGGCCATGGGATAAAGGTATAGGTCGGCCAACTGCATCAGCGGCGATTTTTTGGTGCGGAATCGTAGATCGTACAGGGTGTCTTCGAGTTCTTCTCGCGAAAGCGGCGCGTACTTGGCCATATTGCCACCATCGAATGGCATTCCCTTTGATCTAAGGTCCGCATAGTAGGTGCGAATATAGTCATCTGCGGTTTTGTCGCCTTCTTCGACGAAGACGCGTAACTTGCAGCCCTCGGCGCGAGCGCGTTTCGCCGCTCTTTCGCAAATGACGCTGAAGGCCGTTTGACAAAGTTGCCATGTTTGTCTGCCGTACTTCTCGCGGTAGCGGGCGTTGTATCCGGGGCGATCAACAACGGCGGCGTATCCGATGACCGGGATGCCTGTCAGGAGTTTGCTTAGACCGCGCATGAATTGGCCGCGGTCGTCTACTGAAAGTGTGCGAAGCCATGAGAACCGCTTGTCCATCAAGCGTATATCGTATGATCTAAGCGGATAGGTGATCTTCCAGGTTTCGCAGAAATTGGCATGCTGGGTGACAATATGTCCGTCATCCTCTTCTCGGATAAGGATGCCGCCGAGCGTGAACCAGTCCTTATAGGTCAGTTCGTCGGTGATTTTCTTGTCTGGATTCCGTGTTCCGGAATCATCCATATACAGACACATTACCTTTGGCATGGTGATCCCGTGACGACCAAGAGTCGAACTCAGATAGAAAAGTTCAAAAAGGCCGCCCGCGACCTCGAAACGGACGACAACGAAAAGCGGTTCAACGAGCGGCTGGGTAAAATCGCTCGGCAGAAGCCGAGCGATGCCAAGGTCAAGATTGTGAAAAAGAAGCGCGATAACAGCTAGCCGCGCGTGCTGCTAATTCCAACGATACCGCTGCCCGGTTTCATTAGAATCTCCGGTTCAAACGTATCCTCATACTTCTTGGTCTTCTCGAACCAGACGCACCAAACTTTGCGCTGACCGTATTGATCCTCGCCAACTTGGCTCACGGTCATTCTCGGACCGCCGGATTTCAACTGAACTACATCACCAGCTTTGAACTCTTCAGCCATGCTAACTCCATGGAGGCTTTTGCTATGGACATAATTGAAATGAAGCTTGAGTGCCTCAAGCTCGCTGAAAAAGACCCCGCCACCAATGATGTGATGGCGTTGGCGGCTCAGTACTGGGATTTCATATCGGGGTCAGGCCAGAGAGCGCCCGGCCAGAATTCCTCACCGTCGCAAGATAATGCTCGGTAGTGACGTCGCTCAGGCTTTTCTTCTCGATCTTGGTGATGATGTCGAAGGCCATCTTGTAGGCGACCTCGTGCCTCGATTTGCCGCCAAGCTCAACGTTCACATTCTCTGGCATAGGTGAATCTCCGGTTGAATGAATCAGGTTGTAACAACCTCTATGACTCATGATCCGGAAGTGCAGATTCTCAAAATTGAATCTGACTCAAGCCACTGGAAATTAAGGCTTATCCACGGGATGGGTGTGCGAAGTACACAATTGCGGCGGCAAGTGCAAGAACATTACAGGAACGTTCGCGACACCGAGGGCTGGTCGCCCGGTACCAATTCACCGCGCGGCGCATCCGCTTCCGGCCGGTGCGGAGGCGTCGGGCGTCGCGCGCCATGACGCGCGCCTCGCGCGATCGAACACAGCTCGCATCGTCGACAACTGCAGGAATCATTCTCAAGAATCATTCCAGCACGACGAGCATCGCGCGCTTATTGTCGCAGCGCGTCGTCGATTTCCCCGCTGTTTCAGCGATCGCACGCTGATCGCGCGCGCAGTCTCGATCTATTCCAACTGCCGAGGTCTGTACTCGCGAGCCCCGCGCTGTAGAGCCGGATCACAAATCCATCCAGGCTGACATCAGGGGCGCCTTCGCGTGATCGGTCGACTTGTTTCGCATTCCACCCGTCAACATCCAGCGCTGCGAACGATCGGTCTATGTACCGCCGCCGTCCTTGCCGCAGGAGTCGCGACCGAACGCGCCGACGCGCAATCGGAACTGCCGCCGGTGAGCGTGGACGCGCCTCAGCAGCGCGCGATCACTGCGAATGCAAAACCGGTTCGTCGTCCGGTGGCCGCACGCGCGAGCCGCGCCAATCGTGTGGCTCGATCCCAGCAGGCGACGACGCCAGCTGCGGCACGATCCGGTGCCGGCGCCGGCGAGCGAGCCGGCGGTCCGGTGGTCGGGTTCGTTGCCACGCGTTCGGGCACGGCGACCAAGACCGACACGCCGCTGATCGAAATCCCGCAATCGATCTCGGTCGTCACGACCGACCAGATCAGGAACCAGGGTGCGGAATCGGTGGGCGCGGCATTGCGCTACACCGCAGGCGTCAGCGGCGACGTGAATGGCGGCTCGGACACCCGCTTCGGCGGCCTGCAGATCCGCGGCTTCGACATGACGATGCCGGGCCTCTATCTCGACGGCCTGCGGCTGCCGAGCAGCAACTATGTGCACTTCCTCGGGCTCGATCCGTACGGAGCCGAGCGCCTCGAGGTCCTGAAGGGGCCATCCTCGGCGATGTTCGGCGGCAGTGGCACCGGCGGCATCCTCAACTATGTCAGCAAGCTGCCGACTGCACGCGAGTTCGGGGAAGTGTCGCTGTCGGGCGGCAGCTTCAACCGCTATCAGGGCGAGTTCGACATCGGCGGCCGCGCCAACAAGGAAGGAACGGTGCTGTGGCGCCTGACCGGCGTCGCGCGCGATGGCGAGACCCAGGTCGACTACACCAAGGACAATCGCGTCTTCATCGCGCCCGCCGTCACCGTGAAGCCGAACGAGGACACCACGATCACCTTCCTCGCGAACTACCAGAAGGAACGCACCGGCTGGGGCCTGCAATTCCTGCCGCCGTCCGGCACCGTCTGGGCCAATAACGGCCGCTACATTCCGAACACGCGCTTCGTCGGCGAGCCCGGCTTCAACCAGTTCGACACCGAGCAGTCCTCGGTCGGCTACATGCTGTCGCACGACTTCAACGAGGCGCTGACCTTCCGCCAGAACCTGCGCTATTCGTGGATGCACAACGAGCAGAAGAGCTTCTACGGCACCGGCTATGCATCGGCCGCCGACGAGGCCGCGGGCTTGCTGTCGCGCGGCGGCGCCGGCGGCAGCTCGACGATCGATTCCTTCGCGGTCGACAACCAGCTGCAGGGCAAGTTCGTCACCGGCATGCTGAGCCACACGACGCTGTTCGGCGTCGATTACTGCAACACCTCGTTCCGCGACATGGCCTCGAGCTACAGCACCGGCAAGCTCAACGTCTTTGCGCCAGTCTATACCAACAGCTGGACCAACAACGGACCGTATGACGACACCGGCATCAAGCAGTCGCAGGCCGGCCTCTATCTGCAGGACCAGATCAGGCTCGGCCGGCTGTCGTTCCTGCTTGGCGGGCGGCAGGATTTCGTCACCACGGACCTCGACAACAATCTCGCGAAAACGTCGACGTCGACCGACGCCTCGGCATTCACCGGCCGCGCCGCCGTGATGTACAATTTCGACAACGGCATCGCGCCCTATTTCAGCTATTCGGAATCATTCCTGCCGGTGCTGAGCATCAACGCCGCCGGCGATCTGCTGAAGCCGGAGTCCGGCGTGCAGTACGAAGTCGGTGTCAAGTACCAGCCGGTCGGCATCAATGCGCTGATCACGCTGGCTGCGTTCGATCTGACCCGATCCAACGTCGTCACCTACGCCCCGCCGTTCTATTTCGCCGAGCAGACCGGCGAAGTCAGGTCGCGCGGCGTTGAGCTCGAAGGCACCGCGACGCTGGTCGAGGGCGTCAACATCAGCGGCGGCTACGCCTATGTCGACGCTGAAGTCACCAAGGATCCCGTCAATGTCGGCAAGGCGCCGACCACGGTGCCGCTCAACCGCTTCTCGCTGTGGGGCGATTACACCGTTCAGGGCGGTCCGCTCGCCGGGGTCCAGTTCGGGGCCGGCGTCCGCTATGTCGGATCGACGTTCGGTGACGATGCCAACACCTTCAAGGTGCCGGCGTCGACGGTCGTCGATGCGCTCGTCGCCTATACCAAGGACAATTATCGCCTCTCGCTCAACGTCACCAACCTCGCCGACACGCGCTACGTGGCAGCCTGCTACGGCAACACCAGCTGCTTCTACGCGGAGGGCCGCAAGGCGATCGCGAAGCTGACCTATCGCTGGTGATCACCCCACAACTTGCTGAAATCCCCATGAGACCCATCTTCGGACGACTGCATCGCTGGGCGGGCCTTCTCACCGCGGCCTTCCTGTTCTTCTCGGGCGTCAGCGGCGCGATCATCTCGTGGGACCACGAGATCGACGATGTGCTCAACAGGAAGCTGTTCGAGGTGACAAGCTCCGGACCGGCGATCCCGTCGGTGGAGCTCGCCCGGCTGATCGAGCAGCGCGATCATCGCGCCCGCGTCGTCCACATGTTCATGACGGCGGAGAAGGGCGAATCGCTGTGGTTCTTCGTGCTGCCGCGGATCGATCCGGCGACCGGCAAACGCTACACGCTCGACTACAACCAGGTCTTCCTCGATCCAAACACCGGCGTCGAGCTCGGACGCCGCTATTGGGGCGCGGTCTGGCCGGTGACCCGCGAAAACTTCGTCTCGTTCCTCTACAAGCTGCATTACACGATGCACATCCCCGAATTCTTGGGTAGCGATCGCTGGGGCATGCGCTTCCTCGGTGTCATCGCCGTCATCTGGACGATCGATTGTTTCGTCGGCTTCTACCTGACCCTGCCGTCGCGGCGGCGCGCAAGGGCGCAGCGGGCGTCGGCGATATCGGGCCCGCGCGGCAAGGGTTTCTGGACCCGCTGGGCGCCGGCCTGGAAGATCAAGACCTCGGGCAGCGCCTATCGAATCAATTTCGACATTCATCGCGCCTTCAGCCTGTGGACCTGGGCCTTGCTGTTCGTGATCGCGTTCACGGCATTCTCGCTGAACCTCTATTTCGAGGTGTTCTCGCCGTTGATGAAGACCGTGTCCAACTACACGTCGACACCCTACGAGCAGCGACCATATCGTCATCTCGACGATCCGATCGAGCCGAGGATGACCTATGCGGAGATCGCCGCGCGCGCCGCGGCCGACGGCAAGGCGCGCGGCTGGACCACACCGATCGGTTCGATCAATTATGGTCCGGCGCATGGCGTCTATGCGGTCGCATTCTTCGAGCCGGGCGACGAACATGGCGCCGCGGGCGTCGGGCCGGCGCAGCTTTACTACGACAGCGAGGATGGCCGTCCGCTCGGCGAGCGGCTGCCATGGGTCGGCACCGCGGCCGACGTGTTCGTGCAGATGCAGTTTCCGTTGCATTCCGGCCGGATCGCCGGCCTGCCCGGGCGCATCCTGATCTCGCTGATGGGATTGGTGGTCGCGGCGCTGTCGGTGACGGGCGTCGTGATCTGGTGGCGCAAACGTCGTGCGCGGATTGGCGCGCGAGAGACGATGCGCACTCGCTCCGCGAGGCGCCTTGCGCCGGCGGAATAGGCCGGGCGCCCTGTGGGCATCTTACACCGGGCGGCAAATGCATTCGGGAGCGACGGCGGCCGCTCCCGAGGCAGTCCGTCTTCGCAATCAGTCCGTCACAGGTTCATCTGCATCGGCTCCGGATAGTAGTGGAAGCCTTCGCCGGCCTTGGCGACGTGGCCGTAGCCCGGCCAAGCGAAGTGATAGGACATCACGGCCGTCTTGTTCGCGGCCAGCATTTCCAGCAGCTTGACCCGCGACGCCGCCGCCTGCTTCGGATCGGTGTCGTAGGAGAATTCCATCCGCGGACGCTCCAGCAGCAGCACCGCGTGATGCGAGAGGTCGCCGAGGAAGGCGAAGGATTTGCCGCCCGAGCTCACCATGAAGATGGTGTGGCCCACGGTGTGGCCGGGCGCTGCGATTGCCGTCACGCCGGGCAGGAATTCCTGGCCGTCCTTGAAGAACACGATGCGGTCGCGCACCGGCAGCAGGTTCTTGCGGGCATGCACGATGAAATCCTTCAACGGGCTGCCCATCTTGCCTTCGTCGGTCCAGAACTCGAGATCGCTCTGCGCGATGTAGTATTGCGCATTCGGGAACAACGGCTTGTCGTTGGCGCCGACGATGCCGCCGATATGATCGATATGCGCGTGCGACAGCACGACGGCGTCGATGTCCTCCGGCTTGATGCCGGCTTCCTGCATGCTCTTCTGCTGCCGCCCGGTGGTCTTGCCGAACAGTTGCGACGTGCCCATGCCGGTGTCGAACAGGATCAGCTTGTCGCCGGTGTTGACGATCGGCGAATTCTGCTCGAGCACGACATTGTCGGGCGAGAGGAAGTTGTCGGAGAGCATCTTCTTCACCTCCTCCTTCGGCACACCGGTGAAGGTGCCGGAGGGGTCGCCGAGCGGAAGCGGCCCGTCGGATACGACGGTCACTTCGGCTTCGCCGAGCATGAAGCGGTGCCAGTAGGGTGTCTGCGTGCCGAGCTTCGGCGCGCGTGCCTGTGCGGTGCCCCCGAGCAGGGTGCTGGCGCCGAGACCGGCACCGAGCGCGAGCAAGGATCGTCGTGAGACATTGAGCGTCATAACGTCTTCCTCCAGAATTTTTATAAGATTTTCGCGTTGTGCCCGCGCGTTGACCCGCTGCTTGACCTGACGCAGGCAAGCGGATGCTGCCCTCGCCCGCGCAAGCTGGCAAGAAGAATAAGGAGAACGCATGCGCGATCGAACGCTGGCTAAATTTCAGCCAGCATGTGCGGCGCACAAGGGAGGATTATTTCGCGGCGCGCTTCTTCTCGATGGTATCCCAGATCATCGCTGCGACGTCGGGGCCATTGAGCCGCTGGATTGCGCGGATGCCGGTCGGCGAGGTGACGTTGATCTCGGTGAGGTTGCCGTCGATCACGTCGATGCCGACGAACAGCAGGCCGCGTTGGCGCAGCGCAGGTCCGAGCGTGGCGCAGATTTCGCGCTCGCGATCGGAGAGTTCGGTCGCCGCGGCTGCGCCGCCACGGACCATGTTGGAGCGCAGATCGTCCGCCGCCGGCACGCGGTTGACGGCGCCGGCGAACTCGCCGTCGACCAGGATGATGCGCTTGTCACCATGCTTCACCTCGGGGAGGAAGCGCTGGATCACCCAGGGCTCCTTGAACGTGACCGAGAACATGTCGAACAGCGAGCCGAAGTTCATGTCCTGCGGCATCACGCGGAAGACGGCGGCGCCGCCATGGCCGTGCAGCGGCTTCATGACGACGGCGCCATGCTGGTCGCGGAATGCGTTGATCTCGTCGAGATCGCGCGAGATCAGGGTCGGCGGCATCAGCTTCGGGAAGTTCATCACGAACAGCTTTTCCGGCGCGTTGCGCACGCTGGCCGGGTCGTTGACGACCAGCGTCTTCGGATGGATGCGCTCGAGGAAGTGGGTCGAGGTGATGTAGGCGAGGTCGAACGGCGGATCCTGCCGCAGCAGCACGACGTCGAAGCCGTTGAGCGCTTCGCGCTTCGGCTCGCCCAGCGTGAAATGATTGCCGACCTCGTCGCGCACGGTGAGAGGCTGCACCGGCGCCACCAGCTCCTCGCAGCGCAGCGACAGCTTGTCGGGCGTGTAGTA
Organism: Bradyrhizobium sp. KZN70725; assembly: GCF_055264925.1. Classification (NCBI taxonomy): domain Bacteria; kingdom Pseudomonadati; phylum Pseudomonadota; class Alphaproteobacteria; order Hyphomicrobiales; family Nitrobacteraceae; genus Bradyrhizobium; species Bradyrhizobium sp. KZN70725. The sequence continues at coordinate 129,035 of NZ_JBUYWT010000006.1, read as the reverse complement.
GGAAATGCCGTGGCCGCGTTTTTGCGCCTCGAGCAGCAGCGCAAAGGTCGAATCGCCGCGGATATTGATGCGCGCGATGGGATCCATCTGGACGGCGATCTTCAATTTCATAAGCGTGTCCCGCGAGGTCTTGAGGTTAATTAGGGCTGGCGTCGAATGCCGCTAACAAATGGCGCGGCAGGCTCTTCGGCGCAATCAGCACGGCGTCGAATCTGAGCTCGAATTCGGCATGTTCGGGATGCGCCATCAGCCAGGCCTGGGCGGCATTGATGATGCGCAGCTGCTGGCGCGGCGTCACCGCATAGGCGGCGTCGTCGAGGCTGGCCCGGGCCTTGACCTCGACGAAGGCCAGCAGATTGCGCCGGCGCACCACCAGGTCGATCTCGCCAAAGGGGGTGCGGAAGCGTCGTGCCAGGATGCGATAGCCCTTGGCGATCAGAAGCGCTGCGGCGCGGCTCTCCGCCGAGATGCCGGTTCGGAACGCCGCGACGCGCTCGGGCGAGGCGCTGTCAGTCTTCGCCATTGCCGTCCCCGATGGTCTTCGCAAGCTCGAGGGCACGGGCATAGACCTCGCGGCGCGGCCGGCCCGACAGTTCGACCGCATGGGTGACCGCATCCTTGACGCTGCCGCGGCCGAGTTGCGCCCGCAGCAGACCGTCGAGCGTATCCTGGTCCATCACCCCGGCATCATCGGCCGGCGGTCCGATGACCAGCACGAACTCGCCGCGTGTTTCCAGCGCGTCCGCGCCTGCCGCCAGCGCGGCGACCGGCGCGCGCGTGATCTCCTCGTGCAGCTTGGTCAGCTCGCGGCAGATCGCGGCATCGCGGCCGGCCATGATCGTGGCGAGATCGCGCAGCGTGTCCTGTACGCGATTGCCCGATTCGAACATCACGAGCGTCGAATCGACCCTCGCCAGCTCGTTGAGCCGGGCGCGGCGCGCGTGCTCCTTGGCGGGCAAAAATCCCTCGAAGAAAAACCGGTCGGTCGGCAATGCCGCGACCGACAGCGCCGTCAGCACCGATGATGGCCCCGGCACCGCGATGACGGCATGCCCGGCGGCGCAGACGTCGCGCACCAGCTTGAAGCCGGGATCGGAGATCAGTGGCGTGCCGGCGTCGGAAACCAGCGCGATCGCGGCGCCCTGCGCCAGCCGCTCCAGGATTTTTGGACGGGCCTGGGCCGCGTTGTGCTCGTGGTAGAGCGCAAGCTCCGCGGCGATCGCATAACGCTCGGTCAGCCGCCGGGTAATCCTCGTGTCCTCGCAGGCGATGACGTCGACACCGGCCAGCGTTTCCAGCGCGCGCAGGGTGATGTCGGCGAGATTTCCGATCGGGGTCGCGACCAGATGGAGCCCGGGTGCTGCCCTTGGCGCGGCCAATTGCTGGCCGCCGATCGAAAATGTTCTGGCCGCAGCGCCTGTCGTGGCATCCGAACTGTGGAGGGAACTGGCTTTTGCGCGCATAATGCCAATCTAGAGCGTTTTCGAGCGAAGTGGGTACCGGTTCGCGTGAAGAAAACGCGTCAAACCGAGAATCTAGAGCCCCGTTCCGATTCAATCGGAACGGGATAAGCTCTAGAGGGATGGCGGCGCTTGCGCCACATCCGCAAACGGCGGTGACGGAACGCTGGCTGACGGGGGAATGGAGGCCGCGGCAAGGGCGCCGCGGGGCCATAATCCTTTTGTTTTAGTTAACTATTCGCCGAGAATATGCCTGAATCCACCCGCCTCATCAGAGCTGGATGGAGTCCTGGCTGATCACGGTCGGCCAAGAGAAGAGAGACGATGGAAGGCCCGCATCACCGCAAGTCCCCGCCGTCGGGCACCACCCGGCGGACCGCGCTCGGCCTCATCGTGGGCGCGCCGCTGCTGACGGCCTGTTCCGGCGTGCAGCAAAGCCTGAGCCAGTTTTCCAGCCCGTTCGGCGGCAACCAGGAAGGCGGTCCTGCCGGCCCGCAGCAGCAGCCGCAGGCGGTCGGCACCGGGCAGGTCAAGATCGGGCTGATCCTGCCGCTGTCGGCTTCCGGCAATGCCGGGCTTGCCGCCCAGTCGATGCGGAACGCGGCCGAAATGGCACTGGCGGAATTTCAGAACCCGAACATCCAGCTCCTGATCAAGGACGATGGCGGCAGCCCGCAGGGCGCATCGCAGGGTGCCCAGCAGGCACTGTCCGAAGGCGCCGAGATCATCCTGGGACCGCTGTTCGCAGGCTCGGTGCCGGCCGTCGCGCAACTGACGCGGCCGCGCGGAACCTCGGTGATCGCGTTCTCCACCGATTCGAGCGTGGCCGGGCGCGGCGTCTATCTGCTGAGCTTCCTGCCGGAGTCCGACATCAACCGCATCGTCGACTACTCGGCGGGGATCGGAAAGCGCTCGTTCGCCGCGATGGTGCCGGACAACGCCTATGGCAACGTGGTCGAGGCCGCGTTCAAGCAGGCGGTCGGCCGCAAGAACGGCCGCGTCGTCGCATTCGAGAAATATGGCGCCGATCGCGCGACGCCGGCGCGAACCGTGGCGCAGGCGCTCGGCCAGGCCGATGCGCTGCTGATCGCCGACGATGGTGATTCGGTGGTCGCGACCGCCGATGCCTTGACCGCAGCCGGCGCCAATCTGCGCAACATCCAGCTGCTCGGCACCGGGCTGTGGGACAATCCGCGGGTGTTCGCGAGCCCCGTCTTGCAGGGTGGCCTCTACGCCGCGCCCGATCCGTCCGGCTTCCGCAGCTTCGCCGGGCGCTACCGCGGCAAATATGGCGGCGAGCCCGTGCGCACCGCGACGCTTGCCTATGATGCCGTGGCGCTGATGGCGGCGCTCGCGCGCACGCAAGGGGCGCAGCGCTTTGCGCCGGAGACATTGACCAATCCGTCCGGCTTTGCCGGTATCGACGGTCTGTTCCGCTTCCGCTCCGACGGCACCAATGAGCGTGGCCTTGCGGTCATGAAGGTGGCCTCAGGCGGCAGCACGCCGGTGGCAGGCTCGCCGAAGAGCTTTGGCGCTTGATTTTCGTCGGGCGGTCAAGCTGCCTTGTCGAGCGCCGGCACCCGCCAGCTCCTTTGCATGGGGTTGTTTTCGATATTTGGCAGCATGCACCTAGAGCGGTTTCGAGCGAAGTGGATACCGGTTCGCGTGAAGAAAACGCGTCAAAACAAGAATCTAGAGCCTCGTTCCGATTCAATCGGAACGGGATAGGTTCTAGGCGGCGAGATCCGCAACGACCGCGTCGAGCACCGGGAATCCCGACGTCGTCACCCGCAGTCGTCCGTCGGCGTCGACGGCGATCGCGCCTTCCTCGCGCAGCATCGCGATCCGGTGCGGGTCGAGCTGGCGGCCGGAGAGCTTCGCATAGCGCTTGGGATCGATGCCCTCGGCGAGCCGCAGCCCCATCAGCAGAAACTCGTCGGCGCGTTCTTCGCTGTTGAGGCTGTCATCGCTGACGACGCCGTGACCGCGCTCCTCGACGTTCAACAGCCACGCCTCGGGGCGCCGCTCGGTTGCGGTCGCGTGCCTGACGCCATCGATGTCGAGCCGGCCATGTGCGCCGGGGCCGATGCCGGCATATTCCTCACCGCGCCAGTAGACGAGGTTGTGCTTGCACTCCGCGCCGGCGCGGGCGTGATTGGAGATCTCATAGGCCGGCAATCCCTCGCGGGCGCAGACCTCCTGCGTCACGTCGTAGAGCGCGCGCGCGGTCGCTTCGTCCGGCGTCTGCAATTTGCCGGCGGCATGCAGCCCGAAGAACGGCGTGCCTTCCTCGATCGTGAGCTGGTAGAGCGACAGATGCTCGGCCGCTTCCGAGATCGCCTGCTTCAGTTCATCGGCCCACATCCGCGGCGTCTGGTCGGGGCGGGCATAGATCAGATCGAACGAGTAACGGTCGAACGCAGAGCGCGCGATCGCGACCGCGTCGAGCGCCTCGCGCGCGGTGTGCAGGCGGCCAAGCGCCTTCAGCGAGACGTCATCGAGCGCCTGCACGCCGAGCGAGACGCGATTGACGCCGGCTGCGCGATAGCCGCGAAAGCGCGTCGCCTCGACGCTGGTCGGATTGGCCTCGAGCGTGACCTCGACATCGCGCGCCACCGTCCAGTGCTTGCCGATCGCATCGAGCACGGCACCGACGGTCTTCGGCTGCATCAACGACGGCGTGCCGCCGCCGAGGAAGATCGAGGACACCTGCCGCCCCGGCACGCGCGCGGCCGTCGTCTCGATCTCGCGGGCGAACGCGCGCACGAAACGCTCCTCGTCGACCGGCGCATGCCGCACATGGCTGTTGAAATCACAATACGGGCATTTCGACAGGCAGAACGGCCAGTGCACGTAGACGCCGAAGGCTTCTCGGTCAGCGTGGCTCAAGGCAGATCTCCGCGAGCTTCACGAAGGCGCGGGCGCGATGCGACAGGCCGAGCCCGAGCGGCGGCAGGCCGTGCTTCTCGATGCTGGTCATCTCGCCGAAGGTCCGCGTGTAGCCGTCGGGCAGGAAGGCCGGATCGTAGCCAAAGCCGGCGGTGCCACGCGGCGGCCAGACGAGGGTTCCATCGACGCGGGCCTCGACCTGCTCGAGATGATCGTCGGGCCAGGCCACGCACAACGCCGACACGAAGTGCGCCTTGCGCCGGTCCGGTGCGGTGGCGCCGCGTTCCTGCAGCAGCCGCTCGATCCGCGTCATCGCCGCCATGAAGTCCTTGCCCTCGCCGGCCCAGCGCGCCGAGTAGATCCCGGGCGCGCCGTCGAGCGCGTCGACCACGAGGCCGGAATCGTCGGCGAAGGCGGGCAGTCCGGTCGCCTTCGCTGCCGCGATCGCCTTGATCGCCGCGTTGGCGCGAAAATTGTCGCCGGTCTCCTCGGGCTCGGCGAGGTCGAGCTCGCCGGCCGACACCACCTCGACGCCGTGCGGCGCCAGCAGTTCCCGCATCTCGGCAAGCTTGCCGGGATTATGGGTGGCGATGACGAGCCTTCCGGTGATTCGGCGGTGCATGACCAATCTGACTACGCCACCGCGATCTTTTGCAAGTCGACCAGACGCGCGACACCTTTGCGCGCCAGCGCCATCAGCGCCAGGAATTCACCTTCCGAGAACGGCGTCTTCTCGGCGGTGCCCTGCACCTCGATGATCCGGCCGTCGCCGGTCATGACGAAATTGGCGTCGGTGTCGGCTTCGGAATCCTCGGCATAGTCGAGATCGAGCACCGGCGTGCCCTGGTAGATGCCGCACGAGATCGCCGCCACATTGTCGCGCAACACATTGGTCTTCAGCATGTTGCGGGTCTTCATCCAGTTGATGCAGTCGGCCAGCGCCACCCAGGCACCGGTGATCGAGGCGGTGCGGGTGCCGCCGTCGGCCTGGATGACGTCGCAATCGACCGTGATCTGGCGCTCGCCGAGCGCCTCGAGGTCGACGGCCGCGCGCAGCGAGCGGCCGATCAGCCGCTGGATCTCGACCGTCCGGCCGCCCTGCTTGCCGGCCGAGGCCTCGCGGCGGGTGCGTTCCAGGGTAGCACGCGGCAGCATGCCGTATTCGGCGGTGACCCAGCCGCGGCCCTGGCCCTTCAGCCACGGCGGCAGCCGCTCTTCCAGCGTGGCGGTCACCAGCACATGGGTGTCGCCGAACTTCACCATGCAGGAACCCTCGGCATATTTGACGACGCCGCGTTCCAGCGACACGGGACGCAGTTCATCGGGTGCACGGCGGCTTGGCCGCATGAAATCCTCCAGAAATCCGAGAAAATTGGCTGGCGGTGCTTGTAGGAGCGGGAAGGGGCAGCGGCAAGGGTTTTGGCGAGGGTTTTCGGCCCCGGTAGGGTCCGGTACGACGGGGCCGAATGCATGCTTGTCATCGGCCTCCCGGATCGACAAATTATGCAGTAATTGTGAGGGACTGGAGTGTGACTCACCACGATCCGATTGGCCTGATCGCGCCGCATGCCGGGCTCGCCCAGCTCAACGAGCGTTCGCGCGATATTTTTCGTCAAATCGTCGAAAGCTATCTCGCAACCGGCGAGCCGGTCGGTTCGCGCAACATTTCGCGCCTGATCGCATTACCGCTGTCGCCGGCCTCGGTCCGCAACGTGATGTCGGATCTCGAGCAGCTCGGCCTGATCTATGCGCCGCACACCTCCGCCGGCCGCTTGCCGACCGAACTCGGGCTGCGCTTCTTCGTCGATGCGCTGATGCAGGTCGGCGACCTCACCGAGGCCGAGCGTCAGTCGATCCAGACCCAGCTTGCGGCCGTCGGCCGCGCGCAATCCGTCGAGGCCGCGCTTGGCGAAGCCTTGACGCGGTTGTCGGGGCTGACCCGCGCCGCGGCGGTGGTGCTGACGCAAAAGTCGAATGCGCGGCTGAAGCACATCGAGTTCGTCCGGCTGGAGCCGGAAAAGGCGCTGGTCGTGTTGGTCGGCGAAGACGGCCAGGTCGAAAACCGCGTGCTGGCACTGCCGCCGGGTGTTCCATCCTCAGCCCTGACCGAGGCGACCAATTTCCTCAATGCGCGGATCCGCGGCCGGACGCTGGCCGAAGCGCGGCTCGAGCTCGAGACGGCACTGACGCAAAATCGCGCCGAGCTCGATCAGCTCACGCAAAAGGTGGTCGCGGCGGGCATCGCGAGTTGGTCCGGCGGCGAGAATGAGGACCGCCAGCTGATCGTGCGCGGTCACGCCAATCTGCTCGAGGACCTGCACGCGCTCGACGATCTCGAGCGCATCAAGTCGCTGTTCGACGATCTCGAAACCAAGCGCGGGGTGATCGATCTGCTCGGCCGCGCCGAACGCGGCGAGGGCGTGCGGATCTTCATCGGCTCGGAGAACAAGCTGTTCTCGCTGTCGGGTTCCTCGACCATCATCGCGCCCTACGGCGACGCCCAGGGGCGGATCGTGGGCGTCCTCGGCGTGATCGGACCGACGCGGCTGAACTATGCGCGGGTGATCCCGACCGTCGATTATGCCGCGCGCATCGTCAGCAAGATGCTGGGCGGCTGACCGGGGGGCGATTTCGCTTTCATTTGACGGGTTTTCTTCACCCAAGCCGGAGATCCCAGTTCCCGAGACCGGTATGTTGCGCTTGATTTTCGCCGCCCAAAGCACGATATCCCGGCAAGCAATCCCCAAGATTTGAACCGACGCGAGTTTTCGAGAAGGCAAGCCATGACCGATCCGAACCGGGCCAATGACAACACCGAGAATTCGGCGCCGACGGGTGAGCCCGTGGTCTCGAAGCCCTACATCATGCCTGACGAGCCCGAAGCCGGATCGGCGGAGGCGCTGACCAAGGAACTCGCCGAGGCGCGCGACCGGACGCTGCGCACCCTGGCCGAGATGGAGAATCTCCGCCAGCGCACCCGCCGCGAGGTCGCCGACGCCAAGACCTACGGCATCACCGGCTTTGCCCGCGACGTGCTCGATATCGCCGACAACCTGCAGCGCGCGCTCGATGCGGTGCCGGCCGAGACCAAGGAAGCCGCCGATCCCGGCCTGAAGGCGCTGATCGAAGGCGTCGAGCTGACCGAACGTTCGCTGCTCAACGCGCTGGAGAAGAACGGCGTCAAGAAGTTCGACCCGATCGGCGAGAAGTTCGATCCGAACTTCCAGCAGGCGATGTTCGAGGTGCCCGATCCGTCGGTGCCGTCGGGCACCGTGGTGCAGGTCGTGCAGGCCGGTTACATGATCGGCGAGCGCATCCTGCGTCCGGCGCTGGTCGGCGTCTCCAAGGGCGGCGCCAAGGCCGCCCCGACCGCTGACATCACCGCCTGATCCGTCCGATCCCGGACACCCGTCTGTGAGCTCGCGGATTGCGCGGGCTCACAGTCGCGGCTTCTCGTGTGCCTTCGGCCAATAGGTGCCGAAGCTCCAGAGATTTCCTTCCGGATCGCGGCAGGCGAAGTCGCGGCTGCCATAATCCGTGTTTCGCGGTTCCATCTCGATCTTCGCTCCGGCAGCCTTGACCTTCGCGTGCAGCGCGTCGGGATCGTCGACGGCGATATAGATCGAGTCGGTGCGGCGGTTGTCGAGGTCGCCGACCAGCCTGCCATATGCGTCGTCGCGGCTCTGGCCCAGCATCAGCATCGAGGAACCATAGGCGAGCTCGGCGTGATGGATCACGCCGCCATCGCGGTAGACGACGTGTTCGGTGAACCCAAGCACCGTCGTGAGCCAATTGGTCATCGCCTCGGCATCCTTGCAGCGCAGGGTTGGGTAGATGCGGGGCGGTTCGATGTCGTGCGTCATGGTCGCTCACCTCCTTGGCTGACGGCGCCATCCTGCACGGGGCAACGCGGCGTTGGCTTGAAGGTTTGTTACCAGTCCGCCAGCCCATCGCCGGCGTGAACCAGCCGGCGGTCGGTCAGCGCCCGGCGGCGCGCCCAGGCGGTTGGCGGTTCGCCTGCGAATTCGACGAACTCGCGGGCGAGATGGGCCTGGTCGGCATAGCCGCTTTCCGCCGCGATCCCCGCCCAGCCAAGCGCTGCGCCGCTTTGCGCCAGCCGGCTCGCCCGGTGAAACCGCATCATGCGCGCCAGCGATTTGGGGGCGAGGCCGAGTTCGGACCGAAACCGGCCAGCCAGATGCTTGCGGCTCCAGCCGATCTCGTCGGCCAATGCCGTGATGCTGATAGCGCCGGCCGAACGCGCCAGTTTTCGATAGGCGAACGCGATTTCGGGAGACGGCATGTGGCCGGCGCGGCGCAGCACGAACGCCTCGATCAGGTCGAAGCGGCGCTGCCAGCAGGTCACGGCGCCGAGCTGTTCGCGCAGACGACGGCCATCATGGCCGAGCACATCGTCGATATCGACCATGCGCCCGACCAGGTCGGTCACGGCGCCGCCGAAGAAGCCGTAGGCGCCGAGCGGGGTGAAATCGACCTGCACGCAGGCGGCGCGCCCGTCGGACTCGATGTAGACAGGCCCGGCATGCAGGCCGGCGGCGAAGCTGAGCTGACGATCGGCCGCACCGGGCTCGCGCGACAGCGCGATCAGGAACGGCGAGCCGAAACTGATGATCAGCGGGACGATCAGCGGCGCGGTCTGCCGCTGCGCGAACCGGCCCGTTGCGGTCTCGCGATAACCGGTGATCCGGACGATCAGGCCAGCCATGCGCGGCGACGGCAGGCGCTGCGCGAGATCGAATGCATGAGGTGACGCAGGCTCGGCCATGCGAATCTCGCGAGGCTGCGTCTTACGCGATATCCGAGGACTGGATGCGCTTGACGCCGGCCTTGGCCAGGTCGTCCCAGGCCTTGGCGAGCGATCCCTGGGTGTCGATGCCGCGGCAGGCATCTTCCACCACATAGGTCTCGAAGCCGGCCTTGCGCGCATCGAGCGCGGTCCATGCCACGCAGAAATCGGTGGCGAGCCCGGCCACGAAAACCCGCTCGACGTTGCGCGCCTTGAGATAGGCGGCGAGCCCGGTGGTGGTCTTGCCGTCGGCCTCGGTGAAGGCGGAGTAGCTGTCGACGTCCTTGTGAAAACCCTTGCGGATGATCAGCTCGGCCTGCGGGATCGCGAGTTCCTTCGACAGCGATGCGCCGTCGGTGCCCTGCACGCAGTGGTCGGGCCACAGCACCTGCTTGCCATAGGCAAGGTCGACGGTCTCGAACGGCTTCTTGCCGGAATGGGTCGAGGCAAAGGAGATGTGTCCGGGCGTGTGCCAGTCCTGCGTCATCACCACATTGGCAAAGCTCTTGGCGATCCGGTTGATCACCGGCACCACCTGCTCGCCGTCCTTCACCGCGAGGCTGCCGCCAGGCAGGAAGCAGTTCTGGACGTCGATCACGAGCAGCGCGGAGCCGTCGTCGGGCTTGATCGCAGCCGCCCAGAGATGTTTTGGAACCAGCGCGGCAAGCGCCAGCGTACCGAGGCCTGCAACAACCTGTCGTCGATCCGGCATCGAGCCCCTCCTCGCTTTGATAATTGCACGAGGAGGCTAGTTCCGTTCGGCGAACGACGAAAGTGGGATTTTTCCGACTGGAGCTGCGAGCGGCTGATCAGCCGCGCGGCTGGATGCCGTCGCGCACCGCGCGGAAGCGCGGGAAGGCCTTCTCCCAATCGGTGCGCGGGGAGCTGCCGATGATACGCATCGATGTCTGCGCGCCGAATCGCAGCCACTGCACGATGGTCACCGGGGTATTGTCCTTGCCGCTGACGGCGTCGATGCGCGTCTCGAAGCCGGGCTGGCCGTCGATCCGGATCGGTTCGGACATGGTGATCCGCCCGTCGCGCACGCCGGGGATCGTGGTGGCGATCTGCTGGGCGAAGCGGCCGCGATCATCCGGTGTGGCCGGGGCCGAGCCGATGATGCCAAGCAGCATAAAGGGCTTGGTCTCAAGGCCCTTGTCGTCGCCGTCGGCCATCAGCAGCGCCGCGCCCGGCGCCAGCATGCGGACATTCTTGAAGCTGCTCAGCTCGGTGACCTTGAACGGCATCATGCTTAGCTGCTCGTCGACCGGCACCTCGTTGCGGATCTGGGCGGTGGCGAACATCTGCCGCACGGCGTCGTCGGTGTAGATCTTGCTCGCGTTCTCCGGCACCTGCACCGCGACATAGCCGGAGAAGGTCGGTCCCGGCAGGATCATGGAATAGCGCCGCACATTGGTGGTGCCGTCACGCGCGCTCTCCACGGTGTAATAGGCGAGGCCCGCCGGCGTCTCGAGGCTCTCCGGCTTGATGTTTCCGCTACCAGCCGGGTTGGCCTTGAAGGCGCTCACGACCTCGTTGTAGGCGTCCGCGGGCAGATCGGCGATCAAGACCTTCACGCCCTGGTCCTCGGTCTCGAAGCCGATGAACGACTTGGCGCGGTTGAGGCCCACCAGCGGCTTCATCCCGACATGCGCGCCCGGCGGAAACACCACGTCGGCGGCAAAGCCACGACAGGTGGCAGCAAGCAGCAAGGCAACCGCAACGAGAAGTCGAAAAGGCGTCATGGGGAATCTACCGGTTTTGCTTGGTGGCCGCGCAACGGGGCCGGTGCAGGGCTGGATGGCCTCTTTCAGTCGGACCGCTTTTAGCGGTTTTGATGACCCTGTAACAGGCCGCCAAAGCCGCACTCCGGGCCTGCAGGCCCGATTCCAGGGGCTTTTCGTGCCCATTGGCTGGCACTTTCCAGTTTCCCGACGTTTCCGACGATCGGCCACCAGCGGCCAAACAGCGCGCCCTCGGCCTGCGCCCGCTTCCGCATACGACGTTTGTGAGTGTTCACTCAACAGCGCGGACGTCGCGTGGCGGATGTTCGCGGTCGACGGCGTGCCGCATCATTGCCGATTTGTTAACTTGGATCGGGCTTGAACCGGCGCTGCGGCCGGGCTGACACAATCTTTCAAACGTCAGTCTTTTCAGGCCTCAACGTTGCGTCCAGTCCTTGCGGGCAGGACCCTCTCTCCTATATCAGGCTCACCGTCGCAATATCGCGAGTATGTGAACGTCTGGGGGTTCGGTACGGAGCGCCGTCAGGGCCCAACCAACCTGCCGTAGCAAAGAGGATATCAAAACCATGGGTAAGGTCATTGGGATCGACCTCGGCACCACGAATTCGTGCGTCGCCGTAATGGATGGCAAGAACGCCAAGGTGATCGAGAATGCCGAGGGCATGCGAACGACGCCGTCGATCGTTGCTTTCACTGACGATGGCGAGCGCCTCGTCGGCCAGCCGGCGAAGCGCCAGGCGGTGACCAATCCCGAGCGTACGTTCTTTGCGGTGAAGCGCCTCATTGGCCGCCGCTATGACGACCCGATGGTCGAGAAGGACAAGAAGCTCGTTCCCTACAAGATCGTCAAGGCATCGAACGGCGACGCCTGGGTCGAAGCCGATGGCAAGACCTATTCGCCCTCGCAGGTCTCGGCCTTCATTCTGCAGAAGATGAAGGAGACCGCTGAGGCGCATCTCGGCCAGAAGGTCGAGCAGGCCGTCATCACGGTTCCCGCCTATTTCAACGACGCGCAGCGTCAGGCCACCAAGGACGCCGGCAAGATCGCCGGCCTCGAAGTGCTGCGCATCATCAACGAGCCGACGGCTGCCGCGCTCGCCTACGGTCTCGACAAGTCGAAGTCCGGCACGATCGCCGTGTACGACCTCGGCGGCGGCACCTTCGACGTCTCGATCCTCGAGATCGGCGACGGCGTGTTCGAGGTGAAGTCGACCAACGGCGACACCTTCCTCGGCGGTGAAGATTTCGACATGCGCCTGGTCGGCTATCTCGCCGACGAATTCCAGAAGGAGCAGGGCATCAACCTGCGCAACGACAAGCTTGCCCTGCAGCGCCTGAAGGAGGCTGCGGAGAAGGCCAAGATCGAGCTGTCGTCGACCACGCAGACCGAAATCAACCTGCCGTTCATCACGGCTGACCAGACCGGTCCGAAGCATCTGACGATGAAGCTGACCCGCGCCAAGTTCGAGGCGCTGGTGGCCGATCTCGTCGAGAAGACCATCGAGCCGTGCCGCAAGGCGCTGAAGGATGCCGGCCTGACCGCCGGCGAGATCGGCGAAGTGGTGCTGGTCGGCGGCATGACCCGCATGCCGAAGATCCAGGAAGTCGTGAAGCAGTTCTTCGGCAAGGAGCCGCATAAGGGCGTCAATCCCGACGAGGTCGTCGCGATCGGCGCTGCGATCCAGGCCGGCGTGCTGCAGGGCGATGTCAAGGACGTGCTGCTGCTCGACGTGACCCCGCTGTCGCTGGGCATCGAGACGCTGGGCGGTGTGTTCACCCGCATCATCGACCGCAACACCACGATCCCGACCAAGAAGAGCCAGGTGTTCTCGACCGCCGAAGACAATCAGGGCGCTGTCACCATCCGGGTCTTCCAGGGCGAGCGTGAAATGGCGGCCGACAACAAGATGCTCGGCCAGTTCGACCTGATGGGTATTCCGCCGGCTCCGCGCGGCATGCCGCAGATCGAGGTGACCTTCGACATCGACGCCAACGGTATCGTCAACGTCTCGGCCAAGGACAAGGCGACCGGCAAGGAACAGCAGATCCGGATCCAGGCATCCGGCGGTCTGTCCGAAGCCGACATCGACAAGATGGTCAAGGACGCCGAGGTCAACGCGGCCGAGGACAAGAAGCGCCGCGAGGCTGTCGACGCCAAGAACCATGCCGACGGGCTGGTTCACTCGACCGAGAAGGCTCTGGCCGAACACGGTTCGAAGATCGCCGACACCGAGCGCCGCGCGATCGAAGACGCCGTCAGCGACCTCAAGGAAGCGCTGAAGGGCGACGACGCCGAGGCGATCAAGGCCAAGACCAACACGCTGGCGCAGGCTTCGATGAAGCTCGGCGAGGCCATGTACAAGCAGCAGGCCGAGGCCGATGCGGCCAAGGACGCTGCTAAGGATGACGTTGTCGACGCGGAGTTCACCGAGGTCGACGACGACAAGAACAGCAAGAAGTCTGCTTAAGCGGATTTGCGATCATGACCCTCACACCAATGAGCACGCGCCGCGTCTCAGAGGAGTGGGGGTCATTTTTCTTTAAGGCGATCGCTGCATCTTCCAGACAGGCGCAATCCTTGACGCAATCGTCGGCGCAATCTTTGGCGATCGCGATGAACTTCGGACGGAATTGAAGGATGTCCACCAAGCGCTGCTATTACGAGACCCTCGAGGTTGAGCGGAACGCGGACGAGACCAAGCTCAAATCGGCTTTCCGCAAGCTCGCGATGAAATGGCATCCGGACAAGAATCCGGGCGACGCCACCAGCGAAGTCCGATTCAAGGAAATCAACGAAGCCTATGAGGTGCTGAAGGACGGCGACAAGCGCGCCGCCTATGACCGCTTCGGCCATGCCGCTTTCGAGCAGGGCATGGGCGGTGGCGGCCCCGGCTTCGGCGCCGGCTTCGCCTCATCCTTCTCCGACATTTTCGAAGACCTGTTCGGCATGGCCGGGCAGCGCCGCGGCGGCGGCCGCGAGCGCGGCGCCGACCTGCGCTACAACATGGAGATCACGCTCGAGGAGGCCTTCCAGGGCAAGACCGCGCAGATCGAGATCCCGGTCTCGGTCACCTGCGAATCCTGCTCGGGCACCGGTGCCAAGGCCGGCACCAAGCCGAAGACCTGCTCGCATTGCGGCGGCGCCGGCCGTATCCGGCAGGCCCAGGGCTTCTTCACGCTGGAGCGGACCTGTCCCGGCTGTCAGGGCCGCGGCCAGATGATCGAGGATGCCTGCACCTCCTGCGCCGGTTCCGGCCGGGTGACGCGCGAGCGCACGCTGTCGGTCAACATTCCCCCGGGCGTCGAGGACGGCACCCGCATTCGTCTCGCCGGTGAAGGCGAGGCCGGTGTCCGCGGCGGACCGCCCGGCGACCTCTACATCTTCCTGTCGCTGACCACGCACCAGTTCTTCCAGCGCGACGGCGCCGACCTGCACTGCCGTGTGCCGATCTCGATGGTGACCGCAGTGCTCGGCGGCGAATTCGAGGTGCCGACCATCGACAAGGGCAAGACCAAGGTGAAGGTGCCGGCCGGCACCCAGTCCAGCCGGCGATTCCGCATTGCATCAAAGGGTATGCCGGTGCTCCGTTCGCGCCAGACCGGCGACATGTATGTCCAGGTCGTGGTCGAAACTCCGCAGAATCTGACCAAGAAGCAGCAGGAACTGCTGATGGAGTTCGAAATGCTGTCGTCCGGCGCAACCCAGCCGGAGGCAGCGGGTTTCTTCTCTAAGGTCAAGGACTTCTTTGGCAATCGCTCCGTCTAGCCGCAGTCGTTATGCTTGACCGTAACGACTTCGATCTATACGTCTTTGTGACTGTTTTCTGACAACCGCTCGATTGTGCGGTCCCCGCCTGGTAGCGACATGCCTTTGCAATCGTCCGTGCGTGCGTCGAAGAAGCCCCTCCGTCTCGACGACGAGGTTCGATTTCTCCGTTCATGGATGGAGAAGCCGCTGCATATGGGCGCGGTGATGCCGTCCGGACGGCTGCTCGCCCGCACCATGGCGCAATATGTCGATCGCGACGCCGAGGGGCCGGTCGTCGAACTTGGACCCGGCACCGGGGCGATCACCAACGCGCTGATCGAGCACGGCGTCGACCAGAAGCGTCTCGTCCTGGTCGAATACAATCCCGGTTTCTGCGCGTTGCTGCGCGAACGTTATCCGCAGGCCAAGGTGGTCCAGGGCGACGCCTACAGGCTCCGCGACACGCTGTGGGATGTCATGAAATCTCCCGCCTCGGCCGTGGTCTCCGGCCTGCCGCTGGTCACCAAGCCGATGTTGACCCGCCTGAGGCTGGTCCGTGACGCTTTCCTGGCGCTCGCACCCGGCGCGCCGTTCATCCAGTTCACCTATTCGGTGGTGCCTCCGATTCCGAAGTCGCTGCCGGGCGTGTCCACAGAGGCCTCCGAGCGGATCTGGATGAACCTTCCGCCCGCGCGGGTCTGGGTGTATCGCAAGGGCTGACCACCCGGCGCCGTCGCGCCGGGCGAGCGCCTTACCTGCGATTTCAAAATGTCCGCGCTGAAAATCCTCGTGATCCCCGGATCGCTTCGGTCAGGCTCGCTCAATGCGAAGCTGGCTGCCGTGCTGGCGCACGAACTGGCGCAATCCGGCGCCGACGTCACCCGCATCTCGCTCGGCGATTTTCCGCTGCCGATCTATGATGGCGACCTGCAGGCGAAATCCGGCGTGCCGCAGCATGCCGTGAATCTGAAACGGATGATCGGCGCCCATCATGGCGTGCTGATCGTGACGCCGGAATACAATTCCTCGGTGCCGGCGCTGGTGAAGAACACGATCGACTGGGTGAGCCGCGTGCAGGATCCGCATGAGGTGCGAGGTCAGGTGTTCCACGGCCGCGCGTTCGCGATCTCAGCCGCATCCGGCAACCGGCTCGGCGGCACCCGCGCGCTCGCGGCGCTGCGCCTGATCCTGTCGGCGTGCCGCGCCACCGTGATCCCGAACCAGCTCGCGCTGTCATTCGCCGAGCAGGCCTATGACGATATGGATCATCTGAAGCACCAAGCCGACATCGACGCGATGCAGGCGCTGGTGCGGCAGCTGATCGACCAATCCCAACGCATGATGTGAGGTGACATGCAGCCAGCCAGGATCGCTCCAAGAGACCGGTTGATCGTGGCGCTCGATCTGCCGTCCGTCGCCAGCGCCGAGGCGATGATCGACCGGCTCGGCGATGCCGTCACCTTCTACAAGATCGGCTATCAGCTCGGTTATGCCGGCGGCCTCATCCTGGCGAAGCAGCTTGCAGGCAGCGGCAAGAAGGTCTTCCTCGATCTGAAGCTGCACGACATCGGCAACACCGTCGCGCGCGGGGTCGAAAGCGTCGCCGGGCTTGGCGCGACCTTCCTCACCGTGCATGCCTACCCGCAGACCATGAAGGCGGCGGTCGAGGCACGCGCCGGCTCCGGCCTGAAGATCCTCGCGGTGACGGTGCTGACCTCCTACGACGACACCGATCTGCATGCGGCGGGCTATCGCCTCAACGTCTCCGATCTCGTCGAAGCGCGCGCCAAACAGGCGCAGGCGCTTGGCGTTGACGGCCTCGTCAGCTCGCCCGAGGAGGCCGCCGCCTTGCGCAAGATCGTCGGCGACCAGATGAACCTGGTGACCCCGGGCATCCGCCCCGCAGGCTCGGCGATCGGCGACCAGAAGCGCATCATGACGCCGGCTCGCGCCATTGCCGCCGGCGCCGACTATCTCGTGGTCGGGCGTCCGGTGATGGAAGCCGCCGACCCGAA
The DNA here is from genome assembly GCF_055264925.1 of Bradyrhizobium sp. KZN70725. NCBI lineage: Bacteria > Pseudomonadati > Pseudomonadota > Alphaproteobacteria > Hyphomicrobiales > Nitrobacteraceae > Bradyrhizobium > Bradyrhizobium sp. KZN70725. The sequence goes on along the minus strand of NZ_JBUYWT010000006.1, from coordinate 112,371 downwards.
GGCATCAGCCGAAGCCATTCACGCCGAAATCGCCCAGGCGCTCGCCTGAACAACAAGAGGGAGAACAGAGATGGCGAAGGGATACTGGATTGGACGCGTCGACGTTCACAATGAGGAAGGCTACAAGCCCTACATGGCGGCCAACCCTGCCATCTTCCAGAAATTCGGCGGCAAGTTCATCGTTCGCGGTGGCAAGTTCACCGGCGTGGAGGGCCAGAGCCGCTCCCGCAACGTCGTGATCGAATTCCCCGATTACGCGACCGCGCTCGCTTGCTACCAATCGCCGGAATACCAAGCCAACATCAAGGTGCGGCAGCCGCATTCGATCGCCGACCTCATCATCATCGAGGGGCACGACAGCCCATAGTCCGCACATCGGGTAGCCGGTTCGGTTGCCGGAACAGCCTTGGCTCGCTATATCGCGTGGAGAGGTGAGCCATGGCTGACATGCGTTTGATCGTTGCGGGAGCCGGCGGCCGGATGGGCCGCACGCTGACGCGGGTGATTTCCGAAACCCCGGGGGCGGTGCTGGTCGGCGCGCTGGAAGCGCCGGGCTCGGAACTGCTCGGCAAGGACGCAGGCGTGCTCGCCGGCCTCCCCGCCAATGACGTCAAGCTGTCGGCCGATCTGTGGTCGATGTCGGCCGGCGCCGACGGCATCCTGGATTTCACCGTGCCGGCCGCGACCATCGCCAACGTCGCGATCGCGGCCGAGCGCGGCCTCGTTCACGTCATCGGCACCACCGGGATGTCGCCGTCCGACGATGCGGTGATCCGCAGCGTGACCAACCGCGCCATCGTGGTGAAGTCAGGCAATATGAGCCTCGGTGTCAATCTGCTCGCCGCGCTCGTCAAGCGCGTCGCGCAATCGCTCGACCAGAGCTTTGACATCGAAATTCTCGAGATGCACCACAAGTCCAAGATCGATGCGCCGTCGGGCACCGCCTTGATGCTCGGCGAAGCCGCGGCCGCGGGACGCGGAATCGCGCTCGATCAGCATTCGGCGCGCGGCCGCGATGGTCTCACCGGCGCGCGGCGCGCGGGCGATATCGGCTTTGCCTCGTTGCGCGGCGGCACCGCGGCCGGCGATCACAGCGTGATCTTTGCCGGCCCCTCCGAGCGCATCACGCTCTCGCACCATGCAGAAGATCGCGCGCTGTTCGCGCAGGGCGCGCTGAAGGCAGCGCTGTGGGCGCATGGCAAGAAGCCCGGCATGTATTCGATGGCCGACGTCCTCGGGTTGAGCGACTGACACCGCTCGACGGAATGAAATCCAGCTAAGCGAAAACGGAATCTGAAATGAGTGATCGTCTCCTTGTGCTCGTTCGTCACGGTCAGAGCGACTGGAATCTGAAGAACCTGTTCACCGGGTGGAAGGACCCTGATCTCACCGAGCAGGGCGTCAACGAAGCCAACGAGGCCGGCCGCAAGCTGAAGGCGCAGGGCCTGTCGTTCGATGTCGCGTTCACCTCCGATCTTACCCGTGCGCAGCACACGCTGAAGCTGATGCTGGAGCAGATCGGCCAGACCGGATTGCCGACCACGAAGAATCTCGCGCTCAATGAACGCGATTACGGTGATCTCTCCGGCCTCAACAAGGACGACGCCCGCAAGAAGTGGGGCGAGGACCAGGTTCTGATCTGGCGCCGTTCCTACGACGTGCCGCCACCCGGCGGCGAAAGCCTGAAGGATACGCTGGCGCGCACGCTGCCTTATTACGTGCAGGAGATCCTGCCCGGTGTGCTGCGCGGCCAGCGCACGCTGATCGCCGCCCACGGCAATTCGCTGCGCGCGCTGATCATGGTGCTGGAGAAGCTGACGCCCGAGCAGATCCTCAAGCGCGAACTCGCGACCGGCGCGCCGGTGATCTATCGGCTCAATGCCGATTCCACCGTAGCGTCAAAGGTCGATCTCGCGGGGTAGAGGTTTGATGTTGTCATTCCGGAGCGATGCGCAGCATCGAACCCGGAATCTCGAGATTCCCCGGTGCGCAATTGCGCACCTGAGGTCTGGTCCTTCGGACCATCCCGTAATGACGAGATAGAGGTTAGTGCAACCCCACCTGGCCGGCTTCCCAGCCCAGCATCGCCTGCTTGCGGGTGATGCCCCAGTGATAGCCGGTCAGCGCGCCGCTTTTGCCGAGTGCGCGATGGCAGGGCACCACGAACGACACCGGGTTGCGGCCGACCGCGGCGCCGACCGCGCGCGAGGCTTTCGGGCTGTTGATCTTGCAGGCGATGTCGGAATAGCTGACCGCGCGGCCCATCGGGACCTTGAGCAGCGTCTCCCACACCCGCACCTCGAAGTCGGTGCCGATCAAGACGACGCGCAGCGGCTGGTCCGCCCGCCACAACCTTGTATCGAACACGCGCTGCGCCAGCGCGGCGGTGCCGTCGGTGTCCTCGACATAGGTCGCGTTCGGCCAGCGCCGCTTCATGTCGGCGAATGCGGTCTGCTCGTCGCCGTGATCGGCGAAGGCAAGCCCCGCAAGCCCGCGATCCGTTGCGATCACGATCGCGGTGCCGAACGGCGAGGGATGGAAGCCGTAGCGCAGCGTCATGCCGCCGGCGCCGGTCTTCCATTCGCCCGGCGACATCGCCTCATGCGTGACGAACAGGTCGTGCAGCCGTCCCGGCCCTGACAGGCCGGAGTCGAGTGCCGCGTCGAGCACGCTGGCGGAATCGCGCAGCAGGTTCTTGGCGTGGTCCAGGGTCAGCGCCTGCATGAAAGCCTTCGGCGTCAGCCCGGCCCAGCGGCGGAACAGATGGTGCAACTCATCCGGCGTGACGGCGGCGGCATCGGCCATCGCTTCGATGGTCGGCTGTGTGCGCCAATGCTCCGAGATGAACGCGATGGCGCGCCGAACCGAGTCATAGTCGCGCAGCGCGGCGCTCTGGAGGCCCGGCTTGGCCAGGCGCTGGTCGTGTATGGCGAGTGTCATCATGGTGTCTGATTTAGGAGCCATGGCGCGTCCAAACCACCCGATTTCTGACAAGCATGATCCGGAAAAGTGGGGACCGGTTTTCCGGCAAGATCATGCTCAAAAGTAAGCTCGACTAGTGTCCCGAATCCGAAGTTCGTATCATTTGCCGCACCTTCGGAGCGAACTTCGGATTCGATAAGGACACTAGCAAACCTTTGATTCTAGTGTGCTTTATGAATGCGAAGTTCGTGAAAGTGGTTGCCGCGAAATCGCACGAACTTCGCATTCAGCACACTAGTGGATGGGGTTGTAAGTCGGGCCGCGTTTTGCGGCGTTGAGCGCCGCCGTCAAGGCCTTGGAGAAGCTGGCCTTTTCGTCCGGTCCGAGGAAGCTGCCAACGCTGACCCGGCGGCCCCGGGAGACCAGATAGAGCCGCTCGATACCGAACTCCTCATGCGAGATCTGTTCGAACCGCACCCAGAGCGGATTGAGCACCCATTCGGCCACATGACCGCGATGGCTGATCCTGCGCACCCGCAGTTCCGACGCCGTGACGGTGATCTCCTCGCTCGCCTTGGCGGTGCGGAAATTGACCTTGAACGCCCAATAGATCACCAGCGCGTCGAGGCCGAAGAAGCCGAAGATCGGCCAGGCGCCCAGCCACCAGAACACCGCGCCGGCAATGAAGCTGACCACGGTGACGAACGACATCAGCACGATAAAGCCGGTGCGATTCAGCGAGCGGTGCGGCGTCAGCAATGCCGAGAACAGTTTGGGCTCGGCCTCAGCGGCCTCAGCCGCGAGATCATTGGCCCTGCGGTCTTCGCCCGGATCAAAGTCGTTGCCTGCGGTCATGGCGTATCAGTATATCCGGTTCATGGCCAAAATCATCCGCTCTCAACGCGCCAGCACATCAAGCGTTCGTTCCGCACCGAAGAAGAAGCCTGCGAATGCGGCAAGGCTGCTGCCCAAACGCGGGGCAAAGAAGGCCGCCAAGCGAACCGTAAAGTCAAAGCCATGGACATCGGAGGAGGTCTACGAGGCCTTCGACCGGTTCCGCAAAGCCAATCCCGAGCCCAAGGGCGAGCTCGAGCACCTCAATCCCTACACGCTGCTCGTTGCGGTGGTGCTGTCGGCGCAGGCGACCGACGCCGGCGTCAACAAGGCGACGCGAGCGCTGTTCGCGGTCGCCGACACGCCGGACAAGATGCTTGAGCTCGGCGAGGACAAAGTGCGCGACTACATCAAGACCATCGGGCTCTATCGCAACAAGGCGAAGAACGTCATCGCGCTCTCGCAGAAGCTGATCGCCGAGTTCGGCGGCGAGGTGCCGCGCACGCGTGCCGAGATCGAATCGCTGCCCGGCGCCGGCCGCAAGACCGCGAATGTCGTGCTCAACATGGCGTTCGGCGAGCACACGATGGCAGTCGACACCCATGTGTTTCGCGTCGGCAACCGCACCGGGCTCGCGCCCGGCAAGACGCCGCTCGAGGTCGAGCTGGGATTGGAAAAAGTGATCCCGACCGAGTTCATGCTGCACGCCCATCACTGGCTGATCCTGCATGGCCGCTACACCTGCCTCGCCCGCGGTCCACGTTGCGACGTGTGTCTGATCAATGATCTCTGCCGGTGGCCGGAAAAGACCGTCTGAGGCATGATCGTCGTCATGTGCTATCAGGGCGTTCTCGAGCGAAGTGGATGCCGGTCCGCGTGATAGGTTCGTCGGCTATTCCGGTGCGTGATTGAGGGAGTGCGGTGTGGCAGAGCAGGTTGAAGATGGTCCGTCACCCGCCAGCCAGACCGCGCCTGCTGCGGCACCTGCCAAGCCGCAACCTTCGGCAAGCGGCTTCTGGAGCCGTTTCGCGATTCCGCTGTTTGTCGTGCTCGTCGCGCTGGTGTTCGTCGCGGTGGCGACCAGCCGCTGGGATGCCTGGGTCGGCAGCGCCACGATCCAGACCACCAATGATGCCTATGTGCGCGCCGAATTGACCCAGCTCTCCAGCCGCGTGTCCGGCGAGGTGCTCACCGTCGCCGTCTCCGATTTCCAGCACGTCAAGGCCGGCGATCTCCTGGTGCAGATCGATCCGGCCGATTATCAGGCGCAGGTGGCGCAGGCCGAGGCCGGCGTGGTCGGTGCTCAGGCCGTGCTCGACAACCTCAACAACCAGGTCGAGCTGCAATACGCAACCATCGCGCAGGCCGAAGCTGCGCGGCTGTCCGCGGAGGCGCAGCAGACTCTGGCACGCCAGGAGGAAGAGCGTCAGCAGTCGCTGTCGCAAACCGACGCCGGCACGCGGCAGCGGCTCGAGCAGGCGACCGCATCCTACGCCAAGGCGGAGGCCGACGTGCGCGCCAGCCGCGCTGTCATCGCGGCACAGCGCCATCAGCTCGAGGTCCTGCAAGGCACCAAGAAGCAGCGTGCCGCCGACCTCGACGCCGCCAAGGCGCTATTGGCATCGGCCAAGCTCAAGCTTGGCTACACCAAGATCGTCGCGCCGTTCGACGGCGTCACCGGCGAGCGCCAGGTCCAGCCGGGCGACTACGTCAACATCGGCGCCAATCTGATCAACGTCGTGCCGCTGCCGAACGTCTATGTGATCGCCAACTACAAGGAGACCCAGCTGACCAACGTCAAGCCGGGCCAGCCGGTCGAGGTCACCGTGGATACGTTCGCGGGCCAGAAGCTGCGCGGCGTCGTCGAGCGCATCGCGCCGGCGAGCGGATCGCAGTTCGCGCTGCTGCCGCCCGACAACGCCACCGGCAATTTCACCAAGGTGGTGCAGCGCATTCCGGTGCGGATCCAGTTCGACAAGGGCCAGCCCTTGCTCGAGCGCCTGCTCCCGGGCATGTCGGTCGTCACGCGGATCGACACCGGCGAGGCGGTCGCCAATGGCGGAAAGTGACGACCGCGACCGTGGTCCGGTCTCGCGCGGCGACGTCGCGCGCTATCCGCTGTTCGCGGTCGTCGCCGTGCTGCTCGGCGCGTTCCTGGCGAATTTCGACAGCCGCCTGACCTCGGTCGGCTTGCCCGATCTGCGCGGCGCATTCTCGCTCAGCTTTGACGAGGGCGCCTGGCTCTCCACGGCTGCCATCGGCTCGCAGATCTTCGTTGCGCCTGCGGTGGCCTGGCTTGCCACCGTGTTCGGCCTGCGCCGGGTGCTCGGCATTCCGAGCCTGGTCTATGCCGTGGTCTCGCTGACCATCCCGTTCGTGCGCGACTACACGACGCTGATCGCGCTCAGCATCGCCCACGGCATGCTGCTCGGCACCTTCGTGCCGGCGACGCTGATGATCATCCTGCGCAATTTGCCGATCCGATGGTGGCTGCCGGCGATTGCGATGTACTCGATCCGCGTCGGCTTCGCGCTCGACTCGTCGAGCTCGCTGGTCGGTTTCTATGTCGAGCACCTCGGCTGGCAGTGGCTGTATTGGCAGGGCGTGGTGATCGCGCCGATGATGGGGCTGATGGTGTATCTCGGCACTCCGAAAGAACCCGTCAATCGCGACCTGCTGCACCATGCCGATTGGGGCGGCATGCTGCTGCTCGGCGCCGGGGTGTCGATGGTCTATGCCGGGCTCGATCAGGGCAACCGGCTGGACTGGCTGTCGTCGGGCACGGTGATGGCGCTCTTGATCGGCGGCGGGCTGTTGATCGTCGCCTTCATGATCAACGAAATGATCGCGCGCCGGCCCTGGGCGCATTTCAACGTGCTGTTCTCGCGCAATGTCGGGCTCTCGCTGCTCGTCATCCTGCTGTACACGCTGACCAGCCTGTCGAATTCGTCGCTGGTGCCGAACTTCCTCGGCACTGTCGGCGCGCTGCGGCCGGAGCAGTCGGGCGTGCTGCTGTTCATCTACGGCGCGCTGCCGATGTTCGTGCTGGTGCCGATCTCGATCCTGCTGCTGCGCCACCTCGATCCGCGCATCGTCGTGGTTCTCGGCTTCTCGGCGTTCGCGGCCGCCAATCTCTGGGGCACGCAGCTGAGCCATGTCTGGGCGCGCGAGGATTTCGTCGGCATCGTCCTGCTCACGTCGATCGGGCAGGCGTTCACGCTGCTGCCGATCATCATCATGGCGCTGTCGAATTCCGATCCGTCGCGGGCGACGGCGTTTGCGGCCTATATCCAGATCATGCGCCTCGGCGGCGCCGAGATCGGCGTCGCGTTGATGGGGACCTGGCTGAGGGTCCGCGAGCAGATCCATTCCAACTATCTCGGACAGCATGTCCAGAATGGCGATATCGACGTCGTGAACCTGCTCAAGCGGCTTGCGGGTGAATTTTCCGGCCACGGCATCGGGACGGCGACGGGGCGCGCCGTCGGCACGCTGGCGGCGCTGGTGCAGCGCGAGGCCAACACGCTCGCCTATATCGACGGCTTCTGGCTGTGCTTCTGGCTCGCGATCCTGGCGCTGGTCCTGGTCGCCTTCATCACGCGCGCGCCGCAGGGCCCGTTGTCGCCGGCGCCGCTCGGCTTGGTGAAGAGCGCGATGCGCAGGCTAGGCGTCACCGCTTCCTGATTTTCGAAGAGGCGGCGCGGATATCGGCGCCGGGTCAATTTATAGTGAATGCGGCGCTCGCGCGATGTCGCAGGCGTGTTGAAATATTTTGCTCATCGCGCGGTTCCAAGAGCGGGGGAAATGGAGCCACGATGATCGAGATGAAGCAGACGGCCGCGCTTGTTTCCCTGGCGACGGCGGTTCCACCGCATCTATTCCATCAGGGACAGGTCCTGCAGGCCGCGCGCAATCTCCTCGCCGACCGCTATGCCGAATTCGAGACGCTCTCCAGCCTGTTCGCCAACACCGGCATCCAGCATCGCTACGGCGTCAAGCCGATCGAATGGTATCTCGAACGGCGCGGCTGGCCGGAGCGAACGCTGGCGTTCCTGGAGGGCGCGGAGACGCTGTACGTCGACGTGGCCCGCAAGGCGATTGCGCGCGCCGACCTGACCGGCGGGGACATCGATATCGTGGTCACGGTGTGCTCGACGGGTATAGCCACGCCGACGCTGGAGGCGCGCGTCGCCGGCAAGCTCGGTCTGCGGACGGATGTGTCGCGCGTGCCGGTGTTCGGCCTGGGCTGCGCGGGCGGCGTGTCGGGCCTGTCGATCGCGGCGCGGCTGGCCGAAGCGCGGCCGGGAGCGAACGTGCTGCTGGTTGCGCTCGAACTCTGCACGCTCGCGGTCCGGCACGACGAGCTCACCAAGGCAAATATCGTTGCGGCCAGCCTGTTCGGCGATGGCGCGGCCGCGATCGTGCTGCGTGCCGGCGACGGTGGCGCGACGCGGATCGAGGCGACGGGCGAAAAGCTGTGGCCGGATACGCTCGACATCATGGGCTGGACGGTCGATCCGGAAGGATTCGGCGTGGTCTTTCAGCGAACCATTCCGGATTTCGTCCGCGACCATGTTGGACCAGCCGTCGCCGAAATCCTGGCGCGGATGCAGCTGACCGCCGATGACATCGACCGCTTCCTCTGCCATCCCGGCGGCGCCAAGGTCATCGCCGCGCTGGAGCGGGCACTCGCGCTCGATCAGGGCACGCTCGATCACGAACGCGACGTCATCGCGGCTTGCGGCAACATGTCGGGCCCGACGGTTCTCTTTGTTCTCGAACGAGCCTGCGCCAAGGGATTGCCGCCGCGCTCGCTGCTCACGGCGCTCGGGCCGGGCTTCACGCTCAGCTGCGTTGCGCTCAGGCACGCGGCGTGAGCTTCGCGTCGGTTATCCTCTCGCTGGTCACGCTGCAGCGTCTCGGCGAGCTCGTGCTGTCACGTCGCAACACTGAGCGGCTTCTCGCACGAGGCGCGGTCGAGGTCGGCGCCAATCACTACCCGCTCATTGTCCTGGTTCACGCCGGCTGGCTGACCGCGCTGTGGATCTGGGGCCGCGACCAGGACGTCAATCTGGCCGCGCTGGCGGGTTTCCTGGTGCTGCAAGGCTTGCGGATATGGATCCTCGTCGCGCTGGGGCCGCGATGGACCACGCGAATCGTCGTGCTGCCGGGCGCGCCGCTGGTCGCATCCGGGCCGTACCGATATTTCCCGCATCCAAACTACGCCGTCGTGGTCGGTGAAATCGCACTTCTTCCCCTCGCGCTCCACCTGCCGCGATTGGCGCTGATCTTTACCCTCCTCAATCTCGCGGTGCTTGCGGTCCGGATTCGGATCGAGAACCGCGCGCTCTCCGTCTCCGAATGGCCACGCACAAGCACGCCATGAGCAAGGCGGATCACCGAACCGACAGCCCATCGGCTGCGACCTGGGCCGGCTTCCTCCTGATGTGCTTCGGCATGTTCATGGCGATTCTCGACATCCAGGTCGTCGCAACCTCGTTGCCGACGATCCAACGCGCGCTAGCGATCTCGCCGGCGGCGATGAGCTGGATCCAGACCGCCTATCTGATCGCGGAGGTGATCGCGATCCCACTGACCGGCCTCTTCACGCATGCGCTGTCGTTGCGATGGCTGTTCGCGCTTGCGGTGAGCCTGTTCACTGCCGCCTCGGTCGGCTGCGCCCTCAGCGGCGGCTTTGCCGCGCTGCTGGCGTTTCGCGTGCTGCAGGGATTTTCCGGCGGCGTGCTGATCCCCGCAGTGTTCTCCGCCGTGTTCACGCTGTTCCCGGCGCGGCTTCATCCGGTGGCCACCACGATCGGCGGCGTCGTCGCGGTGCTCGCGCCGACCGTCGGACCCGTCGTCGGCGGCTGGATCACGCAGACATGGTCCTGGCCATGGCTGTTCCTGATCAATCTGGCTCCGGGAACGGTGGCAGCCACAGTCACGCCGTTGCTGCTTCCGAGGGAAGGCGTGCAGCTTCGGGCGTTCTCCAGACTGGATAAATGGTCGCTTGTCCTGCTCGCAGCGACGCTCGCAAGCTTCATGATTGGTCTGAAGGAAGCGCCGCAACGCGGTTGGGCCTCGATGCCTTGCCTCGGCCTGCTGATCGGAAGCATCGCGGGATTGACGCTACTGATCCGGCGCACGCTTCGCGCGGCCTATCCGATCGCGCAATTGACGCTTTTCAGGCGGCGTCCGTTCGCGATCGGTTGCGCACTGAGCTTTTGCCTCGGCATTGGCCTGTATGGATCGACCTATCTGATGCCGGTATTCCTCGGTTTCGTCCGCCGCCATGACGCCTTCGAGATCGGCACGATCATGCTGGTCACGGGGGTTGCGCAGCTCGCCGCCGCGCCGCTTGCGGCGATCCTCGAAAGCCGCGTCGGCGCGCGGCGGCTGACCGGCGCGGGCTTCGCCTTGTTCGCGCTCGGCCTCGGCTGGAGCGCCATTCAGCCGCGCACGGCGGATTTTGGCGAGATGTTCTGGCCGCAGGTCGTGCGTGGCGTCGCGATCATTTTCTGCCTGCTACCGCCGACGCGCATTGCGCTGGGCGCCCTGCCGGAGGCGGACATTGCCGACGCCAGCGGACTGTTCAATCTGATGCGCAATCTGGGCGGCGCGATCGGGATCGCCCTGATCGATACCATCCTCTATGGGCGAAGCCCGATCTATGGCGAGGATTTCCGCCTGCGCCTGCTGGCGGGGGATGTCACTGCGGCGCAGGCGATCGGGCTCGATCCGAAGTTGCTGATCGACCGGCCGCCGGGTCTGCCGGACGACGCCACGGTGGCATTCATCCGGCCGTTGGTCGAACGGGCGTCGCTCGCACTCACCGTGAACGAAGCATGGGCGATGCTCGCCTGCGTGGCGATCGTCGGACTGCTGCTTGTACCCTTCGCAAGCGATCGGGTACCGGCATCGCTGCCCGGCCTTCCGGATAACACCTAGACCGAGGACACGTTGGTTCGCCGCGCCGGCTCGAGCAACTCGCGCCGCGGGCCCGACAGCCGCTTGTACATGTGCACCATGAAGGCCATGCCGAACAGCGGCGTCGCCAGATTGACGATCGGGATCGAGACGAAGGCGGCGATGAACAGGCCCGCGGTAAAGACTGTCGCCGCGTTCTCCTTGCGCATCGCCTTGGCGTCATCAGGCGAGCGGAACCGCATCGCCGCAAGCTCGAAATACTCGCGGCCGAGCAGCCAGGCGGTCGCGAGGAAGAAGATGATGAAGCCCGCGCCCGCGAACAGCACGAACGGCAGCGCGACCAGATAGACCAGGATCGTCAGCAGCGCGGTCTTGACGCCCTCGATCGTCGCGAGCGTCACCGGCAGCGCCACGCCGGGATGGTCGGCCGGATAATGCTCGCGCTCGACATGGTCGGCGACGTCGTCGACAAACAGGCTCGCCACCAGCGAGGTGATCGCCGGCATCAGGAAGATGCCGCCGAGCACGACGCCAAGGCCCGCCGAGATCGAGACGATCCAGGACAGCACGTGCAGCGTGGAATGGAAATTGGGGCCGAGCATGCCTTCGGCCCAGACCTCTCCATAGTCGGCAAACCAGCTCAGCAGCCGCTGCAATCCGATCGCCAGCACGGTGATCAGCACCAGCGCGAGCCCGATCGAGCGCCACAGGATCGAGCGCATCGGCGGCGACAGGATTTGCGAAAGCGCCTTGACGGCGGCGGCTAACATGACTGGGTTACCTCTGCACAAATGACCCGCGAGAGGTAGACACCCAATATGGCTTCGGCAAGTGCCGTTTGTGCCGCGGCGAGAGCGTTTTCGAGTGAATTGCTCTAGGCGTCGAGCGGCCTGCCGCGGACGTTCGGTCCCCAGACACCGATGGCAATGATCACGATGACCATCGCCGCGGTGATCAGGCCGAACACGCCGCCGACGCCGGCCTCCTTCAGCATGAACGCCACGATGAAGCCGGAGAAGGTCGCGCTGAGCCGGCTCATCGAATAGACGAGGCCCGCGGCGCGTGCCCGGATCGCGGTCGGAAACACCTCGGTCTGGTAGGCGTGATAGGCGTAGGACAGCGTCATGTTGGCCCCCGTCACCAGCACGCCGCTGGCGATCAGCAGCACCGGCTCGGTGAGCTGCGAGAAGGCGAGACCGAACACCGAGATCGCGGCGGCCGCGCCGCAGATGATCCATTTGCGCTCGAAGCGGTCGGCGAAGGTTGCGGCCAAGAGCGGCGCGAGCGGATAGGCGAAGGCGATGATGAAGGAATATTGCAGGCTCTTGGTGACGTTGATGCCCTTCTGCACCAAGAGCGCCGGAACCCAGTTGGAGAAGCCGTAGACGCCGAATGCCTGGCAGAGATTGAAGATCATGAACAGCACGACGAGCGAGGCGTAGGGCGGCCTGAACAGGTCGGCATAGCCGGTCTCGGCCGGCGCACCTGCCGGCGCCATCGCCGCCGTCGCGGTCGGGCGCGGCGCCGCCGTCGGCGATGCGGCTTCGAGCGTCCGCATGATTGTCTCGGCCTCGGCAGCGCGGCCATGGCGGGCCAGCCAGAGTGGGCTTTCCGGAACGTAGAGCCGCAGCACCCAGATGATCATGCTGGCGGCGGCGCCGATCAGCACGACCCAGCGCCAGCCGTCGATGCCGTGCGGCGAGAGCGGCACCAGCCACCACGACAGCGCGGCGACGATCGGCACCGCCGACAGCATCACCGCCTGGTTGATCGCAAACGCCCGGCCGCGCATCCAGCTCGGCACCAGCTCGGTGATGTAGGCGTCGATGGTGATGACCTCGATGCCGATCCCGATCCCGGCGATGAAGCGCCACAGCAGCAGGCCGCCGGGTGTGGTCTGGCACGCCATGATCACGGATGCGGCGCTGTAGAACAGCAGCGACCAGGTGAAGACCGCCTTGCGCCCGAAGCGATCGGCGAGGAAGCCGAGGCAGAACGTGCCGACGAACAGGCCGGCGAAGGTCGCCGCGACGAAGGCGCCGATCCCGGAGAAGCCGAAGAACGCCTGCGTCGTCGTGGTCATCAATCCGCTGCGGGCAAGGCCCGGCGCGATATAGCCGGTAAAGAACAGGTCGTAGATTTCGAAGCAGCCGCCGAGCGAGAGTAGAATCACCAGCCGCCAGACGTAGCCGGACGTGGGCAGCGCCTCGAGCCGTCGCGAAATCTGGTCGGGTCCGCTTGTCGTGGTGGCGAGATCGGCGACCGAGCCGAGTTCGACGGCGCTCATGATGGTCCTCCCCGAATGGTGCAACGGCCGCCCTTCTTGCGAAGGCGTGCCGGTCGCGCATGTTTGGCAGCCGGGAGCCAGAAATCCAGACGAACATATCGAAGGAATCGTTCGATATTTTCGAACTCAGGGGGGAGGGTTGCATTGATTCACCTTTCAAACGGCTTGTTCAACTGTCGGCCCTGCGAAAGCAGGAACCCATACTCCGCGGCGGGTGTCGTGAAAGGGACTCGTCGTCCCACTGGTGCGCAACTTTGCGGTTCGGTGGTTATGGGTCACTGCTTTCGCAGGGACGACACTGAACCTGTGCAACCACTGGGTCATACATTCAGATCAGCAGCGTCGCCTCCCAGGCACCGCGGCCCACCTGGTCTGCGATCAGGGCGCGGATCAGGCGGCACATCTCCTCCATGACGTAAGTCATTGGGCGGTTGCGCAAGCGGCAAAGATAGAGCGTGCGGGTCAGTTTTGGTTCGATGACTTCGCGCGCGACCAGCGATCGTGCCTTCAATGGCTCGCTGACGAAATGCGTCGTCGCGATCGTGCAGCCCAAGCCCGCGGTCAGCGCGCCGATCATGCCGCTGGTCGAGTTGAGATGCATGATCGCATTGGCCTCGAGCCGCTTCAGCAGCACGGGATCATCCAGCAGCGCGCGCGCCGATAGTCCGTACCGCAACAGGATCAGGGGCAGCCGCGTCACCTCCTCGAAGGTGATTGGCGTTTTCTTCCCGATCAGCTTCTCGGTGCCGACGCAGAACATCTGTTCCTCCAGCACCGGCTCGGCGACCAAGTCCTTTTCCGACGGCGGATTGTAGACCAGCGCGAGGTCGACCTCGGAGCTCAGCAGATGCAGCAGCGTCGCGCCGGAGAGACTCTCGGTCAGCGACAGCTTCAGGTTCGGATATTTCGTCAGCACGGTGCGCATCAGCGGCACGCCGATCGCCTTCATCCCGGAATTGGCCATGCCGATCGAGATATCGCCGGCGATCACGCTGGCGCCTTCCTTGATCTCGCGCTCGGCCGCCGCCATCGCGCGCAGGATGATGCGGGCATGTTCATAGAGCCGCTCGCCCGCCGCGGTCGGTTCCATGCCGCGTGGCTTGCGCTCGAACAGCGGCGTGGCGAATTCGGCTTCCAGATTAGCGATGTGGTGGCTGAGCGCGGATTGCGCGACGTTGGCCTGATCCGCCGCCCGCGACAGGTTGCGCTGCTCGTAAACCGCGATGAAATAGCGAAGCTGGCGCGAATCCATGAGGGTTCAGCGTTCTAGAACCACGAATACTCTATTCGACAGATTATATTTTTCAGATAGCGTGCGGAAGCCTAACCTGCGCCGATCACAAAGCGTTTTCGAGCGAAGCGGATACCGGTTCGCGTGAAGAAACGCGTCAGAACAAGAGCGCAACGAGCACGGAGAAACCGATGACCGGGAACGGACTGCCGCTGGAAGGCGTGAGGGTCGTCGAGATGACCCACATGGTGATGGGGCCGACCTGCGGCATGATCCTGGCGCAACTCGGCGCCGAGGTGATCAAGGTCGAACCGCCCGCCGGCGACAAGACCCGTTCGCTCGGCGGCATGGGCGTCTCGTTCTTCCCGCTGTTCAACCGCGGCAAGCGCAGCGTCGTGCTCGACTTCGCCAAGCCCGAGGACCGCGACACGATGCACCGGCTGCTTGCCAGCGCCGACGTGTTCCTGGAGAATTTTCGCGACGGCCAGCTCGACAAGCAGGGGCTCGGCGCCGAGGAGCTTCGCCAAAAATATCCGCAGCTGATCATCGCCGGCCACAAGGGCTTTCTGTCCGGTCCCTATGATCATCGGCCGGCGCTCGACGAGGTCGTGCAGATGATGTCGGGGCTCGCGGCGATGACCGGCACGCGCGACAAGCCGCAGCGCGTCGGCTCCTCCGCCAACGACATCATGGGCGGCATGTTCGGGGTGATCTCGATCCTCGCCGCGCTCTATCAGAAGCGTGGCGGCGACAGGAGCGGCGCTGACATCCGCATCGGCCTGTTCGAGAACTGCCTGTTCCTGGTTGCCCAGCACATAGTCGAGTACGAGATGACCGGACGCAAGCCGCGCTCGATGCCGGAACGCGAGCATGCCTGGCCGATCTACGACATCTTCGATACCGCCGGCGGCGATCGCATCTTCATCGGCGTCGTCACCGAAGGTCATTGGCAGAGCTTCTGCCGCGAGTTCGGCCTCACGGAATTCGCCGACGATCCGACGCTGCGCTCGACCACGGACCGCATCATGGCGCGCGACCAGATCATTCCGCGCGTTGCCGCGGTGATCAAGGATTGGAACGTGGCGGACCTCTCGGCGAGGCTCGACGCGCTTAACATCTGCTTCTCGCCGATCAACCGGCCGGAGGATCTGCTCGGGGATCCGCATGTGCTGCGTCCCGGCGGGCTGGTCAACAACGTGAACGCCGACGGCAAGCCGTTCCGCGTCCCCGCGCTGCCGCTCGAATGGAACGGCCGCAATATCGGCGAAGGTCTGAAGGTGCCGGTGCTCGGCGCCGATACCGAAGCGGTGCGCGCCGAGCTCGCACAACAGAAGATTTCATCAACCGGAAACGCTGCGTGAGGCTGACATGACCCGTGTCCACGATATCTATCCCACCGACAAGGTGAGCCTGCGCGAGGTCGGCCTGCGCGACGGGCTGCAACTCGTGAAGACGTTCCCGTCGACCGCGGCGAAACAGCGCTGGGTGCGCGATGAATACGCCGCCGGCGTACGGCATTTCGAGGTTGGCTCGTTCCTGCCGGCCAAGACCTTCCCGCAATTCGTCGATGTCCGCGACGTGGTCGCCTCCATCGCCGCGCTGCCCGGGGCGCACGGCGTCGCGCTGGCGCTGAACGAGCGCGGCGTCAACGAGGCGCTGGCCACCGGCGTTGCCGAAATCGCCTCGGTGGTATCGGCGACCGAGGAGCACAGCCAGGCCAACGCCAACCGCTCGCGCGAATCCGCGATCGAGAACATCAAGCGGCTTTGCGAGCTGCGCGATGCCAGCGCGCACAAGCCGCTGGTCAATGCCGCGATCTCGATGGCACTGGGCTGCTCGATCGTCGGTCCCGTCGATCCGAACGAGGTGCTGCGCCTCACCGAGAAGCTCTACGAGGTCGGCGTCGACATGGTCGCGATTGCGGACACGGTGGGTTATGCCGGGCCGAAGCAGGTCGGCGAGCTGACGCGGGGCGCGGTGAAGATCGCGGGATCGAAGCCGGTCTGCGTGCATCTGCACGACACCCGCGGCATGGGCATCGCGAATGCTTCCGCCGCGCTCGATGAGGGCGCCCGCGTGCTCGACGGCTCGCTCGGCGGCCTCGGCGGCTGCCCGTTCGCGCCGGGCGCCACCGGCAATGTCGTGTTCGAGGACCTCGTCTTCCTCTGCGAGAGCAAGGGATTTCCGACCGGCATCGATCTCGATCGCCTGGTCGAGGTGCGCGCGATCCTGAAATCGGAGATGCCGAACGAGGCGCTCTATGGTGGCCTCGCCCGCGCCGGCCTGCCGCGCGGCACCAAGGCGAGGGCGGCGTAGCGTATTCATTGCGTAGACCGGATGGAGCGAAGCGAAATCCGGGGCCTCGCGCCCGCGGACGGAGCTTCCCGGATTTCGCTGCGCTCCATCCGGGCTACGAGACGACACGCTCTCAATCGTGCCCGTGCCCCCGCTTGCGCGGCTTCTTGTCCGGGGCGGTCGGGATCATCACCACGCGGCCGTAACGCACGCCGCGTTCGGCGATGACGTGATCGGCGAGATGGCGGACCTCGCTGCTGGCACCCTTCAGCGCCGTCACCTCCATGCAGCTGTCGTCGTCGAGATGGACGTGCAGCGTCGCCAGCGACAGGTCGTGATGGCCATGGAAATTCTGCACCAGCCGCTTCGACAGATCGCGCGCGGCGTGGTCGTAGACATAGACCAGCGCCGCAACGCACTGCCCTGACGGCGCCTCTTCCGCGCTCTGCTGCAAGCCGGCGCGTGCGAGATCGCGGATGATCTCGGAGCGGTTCTGATAGCCGCGCGCCTCGGCGGCGGCGTCGATCTCCGCGAGCAGGTCATCCTCGATGGTGATGGTGATGCGTTGCATGGATTATCCGTGGTGGCTCGATTGCCTGGCGGTATGACATTTTTCTTGTAACGTCATACTGTGCTTGCTAGCGTCGCTTTGCCGAGGTTGGTTGGACTGGTGCGGTCGTCGCGTGACTGTAACAGGTATCATGCGGGGGCATGGGCGTTGCGTCGTACTGCATGGCGGATATTTCCCGCCGCCGCGTCCATTGCAGCATTTGCGCCGGCCGCCGAAGCGCAGGCGGTCGCCACCGTGCCCGGCCAGTTGCCGCCGGTGACGGTAACGTTGCCGGACCAGGCGCCACCCAGGCACGCCAGACCGTCCCGGCGTCCGCGCCATGTCGCCAGCGGCGGCCGCAAGCCTGCCGCGCTCCAACCAAGTCAACCCACCGCTGCGAGCGACGGAATCACCGGCGGCTCGGCGACCGTGTCCGAGTCCGATCTGCAACCGACCGCCGCCAGCGCGCGGCAGATCAGCGGCGACGAGGTGAATGCGCGGCCGATCTCGCGCGTCGGCGAAGTTCTGGAGGTGGTGCCGGGTCTGATCGTCACTCAGCATTCCGGCGAGGGCAAAGCCAATCAATATTTTCTGCGCGGCTTCAATCTCGATCACGGCACTGACCTCGCCATCACCGTCGACGGCATGCCGGTCAACATGCCGACCCATGGTCATGGCCAGGGCTATGCCGACATCAATTTCCTGATCCCGGAGCTGATCCGGTCGATGGATGTCCGCAAGGGTCCATACTACGCGGACAAGGGCGACTTCGCTTCCGCCGGCGCGGTCGACATCAATTATCTGAACGCACTGCCGAAGAACATCGCCGAGCTGACGGTTGGCAGCTTCGGCTATCTGCGCGCGATGACAGCCAGCTCGGCCAAGGCCGGCGATGGCACGCTGCTCGCAGCCTTCGAGGCCAACAAATACAATGGCCCGTGGGACGTGCCCGACGACATTCGCAAGCTCAACGGCGTACTGCGCTATAGCCAGGGTACCGCGACCGACGGCTTCTCGCTGACCGCGATGGCCTATTCCAATGGCTGGAATTCGACCGACCAGGTCGCGCAACGTGCGATCGACCAGGGCCTGATCGGCCGTTATGGCACGCTCGATCCGACCGATGGCGGCACCGCCAGCCGCTTCAGCCTGTCCGGCAACTGGGCGCAGTCCAGCGACTACGGGCAGAGCAAGCTCAACGCCTATGTGATCCGCTCGTCGCTGCAGATTGACAACAACTTCACCTATTTCCTCGACGACCCCGTCAACGGTGACCAGTTCAGCCAGACCGACAGGCGCACCGTCTATGGCCTCGACGCCAGCCATGCTTTCGACCTTCGTTTCGCCGGCGTCGATACGCAGACCCGGGTCGGCGTGCAGACCCGCTACGACGACATCAATGTCGGTCTGTTCAAGACCGTGCAGCGCGAGATCCTGTCCAGCGTGCGCAACGACCAGGTGCAGGAGGGCAGCGTCGCGCTGTGGGCCGATACCACCGCGCGCTGGACCGACTGGCTGCGCACCACGGTCGGCATCCGCGAGGATTATTTTGCCGGCCATGTGCTGAGCGACACGCCGCAGAATTCCGGCAACGCCCAGGCGGCGATGACGAGCCCGAAGGCCGGCATCGTGCTCGGCCCCTGGTCCAGGACCGAGTTCTACGGCAATGCCGGCTTCGGCTTGCATTCCAACGACATCAGGGGCGCGACCATCACCGTCGATCCCAATGACAAGGTGACGCCGCTCGAGCGCGTGCCGCTGCTGGTGCGCTCGAAGGGCGCCGAGCTCGGCATCCGCACCAGGGCGATCGACGGCCTCACCTCGTCGCTCGCCGTGTTCGTGCTCGATTTCGATTCCGAGCTGCTGTTCGTCGGCGATGCCGGCACCACCGAGCCGAGCCGGCCGAGCCGGCGCGTCGGCGTCGAGTGGACCAACCAGTACAAGCTCTTGCCGTGGGTGAGCCTCGATTTCGACCTCGCCTATACCCGCGCCCGCTTCACGGATGTCGATCCGGCCGGCAATTTCATTCCGGGTGCGCCGGCCTGGGTCGCCAGCGGCGGCGTCACCTTCGGCCGCGAGACCGGCTGGTTCGGCAGCCTGCGCGCCCGCTATTTCGGCCCGCGCCCGCTGATCGAGGATGACAGCGTGCGCTCGCTGTCGTCATTCATCGTCAACGCCCGCGCCGGCTACAAATTCGACAACGGGATGCGGCTGCAGCTCGACGTCCTCAATCTCTTCAACGCGCAAACCAACCAGATCGAATACTACTATCTGTCGCGGCTGCCGGGCGAGCCGATCGATGGCGTCGCCGACCGCCATGTGCATCCTGCCGAGCCGCTTGCCGTTCGGCTGACGCTTGCGGCAACGTTCTGATCGTCACACCGGCGCGCGACCTTCGGCGGTCATTTCCGCAGCCGGAAGCGCCGTCTCTTCGTCAGTCGCTTCAGGAACAAGCGGCGGCGACTTACGTTCTGGAAACACACCGAATTCGCCCGCCACCTCCTGGAGCGGCTTCTGCTTGTCGGCCCAGTGCAGGGCCGTATAGTCGAAACCGTGCACGATGGTGGGTTTGACGACTTCGAAATAGGGCGAGATGTCGAAATCGCGAGGCATGTAGAGCGAAGAATCGCGGATATGCAGGATCTCGCGGCGCGCCTTGCGGCTGGCGGCGCGCGTGATCTTGGGCAGGATCGGATAGCGCACGGCGTCGAACGCCTGCGCGATCAGCGCCGAGCAGATGATCTTGGTCGGATCGCCGGAGCCGAACGCGATCATGCGGCGGCGCCAGCGCTGCGGGATCGGCAGCGGAAACAGATAGCGCGCGAGATCGACGATGTTCTTGGTGTCGTAGCCGAAGCCGATGCGGTTGATGGCGTAGCGGCACACCGTGGTGCGGTCCTCGAACGACAGTCCGACCGGACGGCAGAGGCGGGTGTGGTAAGCGAGATATTTCGACAGCGGCGCGGAGGTCACGCCTTCGCCGATATTGGCCTCGATCAGCACATGCTGTTCGCCGTCAGGCTCGAACGCGCCGTCGATCGGTCCGACAAACAGCGCGGCGTGCGACCAGGTCGACTGCGTGAGGTATTTGATGATGCCGGAAATCCGGTTGTTGCCTTCGACCAGCAGCACGTCGCCGGGCTGCATGATGCTCCGCAGATGGTCCGGATCGCTCGGCGTGAACGGCTCGTAACCGGGGACTTCCTTCTGCAGGTTACCGACGGTATCGAGCATTACGCCCATGGATTCCCCCCAGCGGTTCTATGACCGCTTGTGTTTCACTTAATCATGGTCGCAAGCTGTTGCAATTTAGTTCATGCCATCGGCGGATCAATCATGATTGATTTACCATGATGGTTGCTGCGGTCGGTGAGATGCGGCACAGTTCGCGAAGCGTTCCCGTTCTCCGCAAGTCCCCGGAAACCATGCCAGAAGCTATGTCATGACCGTGACCCGCCGCGATTTCCTGTCGGCGTCCGCAGCTTTCGCGCTGGTGCCTGCGCTGGGCGGCCGGGTGCTTGCCGCGCAGCCGCCGCTGCGCGAGGCCGACATCGTCGTGATCGGCGCGGGGGCCGCAGGCATTGCCGCGGCGCGACGGATCGTTGCGGCCAACCGCAAGGTGATCGTGGTGGAAGCGGCAGGCCAGGTCGGCGGTCGCTGCCAGACCGACGCGTCGACATTCGGTGTGCCGTTCGACCGCGGCGCGCGCTGGATGCACAATCCCGAGACCAATCCGATGATCCGGCTGGCCCGCTCCGCGGGCCTCGACATCGTCACGGCGCCTGCGGGGCAGAAGATTCGCATCGGCCGGCGCTACGCCCGTCCCGGCGAGACCGAGGAGTTTCTGGCGGCGCTGGTGCGCGCCAATCGCGCGATCGACGACGCTGCGCGCAAGGCCGATATCGCCTGCGCCGCAGCGATGCCGAAGGACCTCGGCGATTGGGCCGGCACCGCGGAATTCCTGCTCGGGCCCAGTTTCTGCGGCAAGGATCTGAAGGATCTTTCCGCCGTCGACAAGGTGCGCGCGCAGGATCGCAACACCGCGATCGCTTGCCGGCAGGGGCTCGGGGCGCTGATCGCAAAGCTCGGCGAAGGACTGCCGCTGGCGCTGTCGACGCCGGCGCAGCGTATCCTGTGGAGCAATCGCGACGTCATGGTTGAGACGCCCTCCGGCAAGATCACCGCGCGCGCCGCCATCGTCACGGTGTCGAGCAACGTGCTCGCGAGCGGCAATATCAAATTCGCGCCGGAGCTTCCGAAGCGCGCGCTCGATGCCGCCGCCAAGCTCAGCCTCGGCAGCTACGATCGCATCGCGCTGCAGATCCCCGGCAATCCGCTCGGACTGTCGCGCGATGACGTCATCATCGAGCAGAGCAATTCGACCAAGACGGCGCTGCTCTACGGCAATATCGCAGGCTCCTCGCTGTGTACGATCGACGTCGCAGGCTCGTTCGGCCGCGACCTGTCGGCGCAGGGCGAGCAGGCGATGTCGGCTTTCGCGGTGGAATGGCTGACCAAGCTCTATGGCAGCGAGGTCGGCGCCGCCGTGAAGAAGACCAGCGCGACGCGCTGGAATGCACAGCCCTTCATTATGGGCGCGATGTCGGCTGCTGCACCCGGCGCACAATTCTCGCGCCGAATCCTGGCCGAGCCGATCGGCGCGATGTATTTCGCGGGCGAGGCCACCCATGAGACGCTGTGGGGCACCATCGACGGCGCCTGGGACAGCGGCGAGCGCGCCGCCGACGCCGCGCTGCGCAGGATCGGCGGGGCGAAGGAAGCGACACCGGCGCCCGCCGCGCCCGCCGCAAAACACAAGCGCCGCACGTCGCCTCGCTCCGGGGCGATGAATTGACGGTCGGGCGAGGTGACGGTTGAGCGCGGCCGGCCTTACCGTCGTGTGTGCGATGATTTGATTTGGTGGCGAGTGCTGCCGCACAACAGATGTCGTCCCTGCGAAAGCAGGGACCCATACGCCGCAGCAGATGTTGTGATCGGGACTCGTCGTTCCACCATCGTTCACCAATAACCGTTCGTGGTTATGGGTCCCTGCGTTCGCAGGGACGGCACCGAGTATGTTGCGCAGCAGGTGGTCATGAATCCGCATTCTCGCGACATGATTTGTCCGATCACACCGGCAGCTTCAGCTCCATTAGATCCTTGGCCACCACGATGCGGCCGGAATAGTTCTTCTTCACGTCCCTGGTCCAGTCATCGTCGGTGACCTGCCGATCGTCGCCGGGGACGAAGTGACTGAGCACCAGCGTCTTCACGCCGGCGGCGGCTGCGATGCGGCCGACGTCCTCGGTCGAGGTGTGGCTGTCGAGCAGATGCTTCTTCAGCGTGGCGCCGTTCTTGGTCGTGGCGACCAGGCGATCGACCGCGGGGACATAGAGACACTCGTGCACCAGCACGTCGACGCCCTTGGCAAATTCGGCGAGCTTCGGGTTGTAGGCGGTGTCGCTGGAGAACACGATGGTGCCGTCCGGGGTCTCGAACTTGTAGGCGAAGTTATCCGTGATCGGCGGATGCGGCGTGCGGAACGCGGTCACGGTGATGTCCGATGTCTTCAGCACCACACCGTCGTCCCTGATGTCTTTCGCGATCAGCAGCTTGCGCGGGTCCGGGCGGCCTTCGTCCTCGATCCGGGTCTCGACGTCGAACTTGTTCAGCTCCCAATATTCCTTGGTCATCGCCTCGATGCCCTTGGGGCCGAACGAATGGATCGGCGTCGAGAGGCCGGCCGCCCAGGCGTTGTAGAACAGATTGCCGTATTCCAGATTGTGATCGGAATGATGATGGCTGATGAAGATGTACTTGACCTGCGGGATCGGCACGCCCGCGCGCACAAGCTGGCGGCTGACGCCCATGCCGCAATCGATCACGAACGGGGTATCGTTGACGACGACGAGATTGGCAGGGTTCGAAGCGCCGTTGCCGACGCGCGGCCCGCCCTTGGTGCCGAGGAACACGATGCGGGTCCGCGCCTTGTCGGTTTGCGCGCGCACGCCCGGTGCCGCGAGCACGGCGGCGCTGCCGAGCACCAGTTTCAATGCGTTGCGGCGATCGATCATCGGTGTCTCCCTGGTCTCTTTTTTGTGCTGCGACCCTAGCCGCCGCGCAGGATGCCATCAAGCGCCGGCAGGCCGACGATGACGGCAGCCGCGATCAGCGCGTAGCAGATCGCGCGAAACACATTTTCGCTCGCCTTGCCGAACAGCGCGGCGCCGAACCAGACTCCGATGCCGTAGATCGGGCCGACGATCAGCGAGAACTTGACCGATTCGATCGTGATCAGGCCGGTGAACCAGTAGCTGACCAGCGAGAAGAAGTCCGAGGCACCGAAGAACAGCACGATATTGGCGCGCGAGATCACCGACGAGATCGGGCGGCCCAGCCAGTAGGCGACGATCGGCGGGCCGCCGGTCTGCGCGAGGCCGCTGCAGAAGCCGGAGAGGCCGCCGACGCCGACGGAGAGGGCGACGTGCTCCTTGCCGTGATAGCGCCAGCCCGACAGCAGCAGTGCGAGCAGCACCGCGACGAAGCAGGAGATGATCCAGCGCGTCGTGACAGGCTCGAGCACGGTCAGGAAATAGGTGCCGATGGGGACGCCGACCAGCGCGCCGGCGACCATGACCGCGGTCGCCTTGCGGTCGGCGTGGGTCCAGGCGTTCGGCAGCAGCGGCGTGGCGGCGATGAAGTCGATGACGAGCAGCAGCGCCGCCACCAGCCGCGGCGCCGCGACGCTGCTCGCGAGCGGCATGAAGATCAGCGCCGAGCCGAAGCCCGAGAAGCCGCGCGCCGTGCCCGACACGAAGGCGATCGCGCAAATCGCGAGCGCGATGCTGGTCGAGATGTCGGAGGGGATCAGGCTGAAGGAGGTCATGAAAGGATAACGAGATTCGACTAGCTGGCTGGCAATTCAAAGCGCCCCTACTCAGACCCGTCATCCCCGCGCAAAGGCTTCGCCTTTGTCGCTGGAGGTGCGAGCAGAGCGAGCCTCGAAGGATGCACGGCCACAGGCGGGGCCGTCGACCCTTCGAGACGGCCGCTACGCGGCCTCCTCAGGGTGACGGTGCAATAGACCGCCTGTGGTTCACATCACCCGCGCAGCGTGCCGCCGGTCTTCTTGGTCACATCGGCGACGACCTTGGCGGCGACCGCGTCGATCTCCTGGTCGGTCATGGTCTTCTCGCGCGGCTGGATCGTCACCGCGATCGCGATCGACTTCTTGTCGGGGTCGATGCCCTTGCCTTCGTAGACGTCGAACACGGTCACATCAGTGATCAGCTTCTTGTCGACATTCTGCGCCGCGCGGACGATGTCGCCCGCCTTGACGCCGCGATCGACGATGAAGGCGAAGTCGCGCGACACCGGCTGGAATGCCGAGAGCTCCAGCACCGGCTTGGCGCGCGTCGCCCGCTGCTTGCCTTGCGGGATGCGCTCGAGGATCACCTCGAACACGATCATCGGGCCGTCGGCGCCGAGCGCCTCGGCCGCACGCGGATGCAGCTCGCCGAAAGTGCCGAGCACGTTCTGCGGGCCGATCTGGATGGTGCCGGAGCGCCCCGGATGCAGCCAGGCCGGACCGCCGGGGACGATCTGCAGCGCCTGCATCGGCGCGCCGGCGGCCGCCAGCACGGCGAAGGCGTCGGCCTTGGCATCCATCGCATCCGCCGCAGCCGAGCCGGTCCAGTGCCGCCCGATCCCCTTCGCCGAGGCGAAGCCATGGCGCACGCCGGAGGCGGCGACCAACTGGTCCTCCGGGCGGTCGCCGCGGAACACCTGGCCGACCTCGAACAGTGCCACATCGGGATAGCCACGATTGATGTTGGCCTGAACCGTCGCGACGAGGCCCGGCAGCAGGCTCGGCCGCATGTCGGAGAGATCGGCCGCGATCGGGTTGGCAAGCACGAGCTCGCTCTGGCCGCCGCCGAACAGTTTTGCCGCGTCATTGGTGATGAACGACCAGGTCACGGCTTCCACCATGCCGCGCACGCCGAGCGCGCGCTTGGCACGGCGGGTGCGCAGCTGCATCGGCGTCAGCACCGGCTTGCGCGGCTCCTCGCCGCGCTCGAACGGCGTCATCGGCACCTTGTCGACGCCGACGATGCGCACGATCTCCTCGACGATGTCGGCCTTGCCGTGCACGTCGGTGCGCCAGGACGGGATCGCGATCTTCACCACGGGGCCGTTGCCGGCCAGCATGAAGCCGAGCCGGGTGAGGATCAGCTTCACCTCGACCAGCGGCACCTCGATGCCGGCGAGGCGCTTCACTTCACTGAGCGGGAAGTCGATGACGCGATCCTCGCCGAACTGCTTGCCGACCACGACGTTCTCGGACGGCGTGCCGCCGCACAGCGCCAGCACCAGCTTGGTCGCGAGCTCGAGCCCGGGCACCATGAAGGCCGGATCGACGCCGCGCTCGAAGCGATAGCGCGCGTCCGAATTGATGCCGAGCTTGCGGCCGGTCTGCGCGATGTTGATCTCGTTCCAGAGCGCCGATTCGATCAGCACGTCGGTGGTGTTGTCGTCGCAGCCCGAGGCTTCGCCGCCCATGATGCCGGCGAGCGATTCGACGCCGTGCTCGTCGGCGATCACGCAGATGTTGCTGTCGAGCGTATAGGTGCGGCCGTCGAGCGCGAGCAGCGTCTCGCCGTCCTTGGCGCGGCGGACGGTGAGGTTGCCCTGCACCTTCTTGGCGTCGAACACGTGCAGCGGGCGGGCGCGGTCGTAGGTCATGAAGTTGGTGATGTCGACTAGCGCGTTGATCGGGCGCAGGCCGATCGAGGTCAGCCGCTTCTGCAGCCATTCCGGCGACGGGCCGTTCTTCACGCCGCGCACCAGCCGCAGCGCGAAGCCCGGACACAGCGTGGCGTCTTCCACCTTCACCTCGACCGGGCAGGGGAATTCGCCCTTGATCGGCCTGATGCCGGGGTCTTTGAACTTGCCCATGTCGGCGGCGGACAGATCGCGCGCGATGCCGTGCACGCCGGTGCAGTCCTGCCGGTTCGGCGTCAAATTGATCTCGATGGTGGGATCGCCGAGCCCGGCCCAGTCGGCATAGCCCTTGCCGAGCGGCGCGTCCGCCGGCAGCTCCATGATGCCGTCGTGATCCTCGGAGATCTGCAATTCCGCCGCCGAGCACAGCATGCCGCGGCTCTCGACGCCTCTGATAGTGCCGACGCCGAGGGTGATGTTCTTGCCGGGGATGTAGGTGCCGGGCGGCGAGAACACGCTGATCAGCCCGGCACGCGCATTCGGCGCGCCGCACACCACCTGCACCGGCTCAGCCCCGTCGCCGGTGTCGACCATGCAGACACGCAGCCGGTCGGCATTCGGATGCTGCTCGGCCGAGATCACACGCGCGATGGTGAACGGCGCCAGCGCCTTCGCCTTGTCCTCGATGTTCTCGACCTCGAGCCCGATCATGGTGAGCTTGTCAGCGAGCTTGTCGAGCGGCTCGTCGGTCTCGAGATGTTCCTTCAGCCAGGAGAGGGTGAACTTCACGGCTGCATGCCTCGGTTCTTGTTGGTGTTGACTAGCGTGCTTGCGACGGCGGCAGGGCTCCCTCCCCCTTTGCGGGGGAGGATTGGGGAGAGGCGTAAGCCACTTGCTCGGAAGGACGTTGCGCTGTCGGAGAGAGCGCGACGTAGGTCAAGGAGAACCTGACTCACGTACTCAGCCCTCCCGCGATCGACGGGATGTCGAGCGGCTTGAAGCCGTAGTGGCTGAGCCAGCGCACGTCGCTGTCGAACAATTGGCGCAGGTCGGCGATGCCGTATTTCAGCATCGCGATGCGGTCGATGCCCATGCCCCAGGCAAAACCCTGGTAGACGTCGGGATCGAGGCCGCAGGCGCGCAGCACGTTGGGGTGCACCATGCCGCAGCCGAGAATCTCCAGCCAGTCCTCGCCCTCGCCGAAGCGGATCTCGCCCTTGTCGCGGCGGCACTGGATGTCGACCTCGAGCGACGGCTCGGTGAACGGGAAGAACGAGGGCCGGAACCGCATGTTGATGTGGTCGACCTCGAAGAACGCCTTGCAGAACTCGTGCAGGATCCATTTGAGGTGGCCGAGATGCGAGCCCTTGTCGATCACCAGGCCCTCGACCTGGTGGAATTGCGGCGTGTGCGTCGCATCCGAATCGATGCGATAGGTGCGGCCCGGGCAGATCACGCGGATCGGCGGCTGCTGGGTCAGCATGGTGCGCACCTGCACCGGCGAAGTGTGGGTCCGCAGCAGCATGCGCGAGCCGTCCTCCTTCGGGTTGAAGAAGAAGGTGTCGTGCATCTCGCGCGCCGGATGGCCTTCGGGGAAGTTCAGCTTGGTGAAGTTGTAGTCGTCGGTCTCGATGTCGGGACCTTCGGCGACCGCAAAGCCCATGTCGGCGAAGATCGTGGTGAGCTCGTCCCAGACCTGGCTCAGCGGATGGATGCGGCCGGTCTCCGCCGGCGCCTCGCGCAGCGCCAGCGTGACGTCGATGGTCTCGGCGGCGAGGCGCGCATCGAGCGCGGCCGCTTTCAGCACGTCGCGCCTGGCCGCGAGCGCCTGCGTCACCGCATCCTTGGCGAGGTTGATCTTCGCGCCTTCGGTCTTGCGCTCCTCCGGCGACATCTTGCCGAGGGTGGCGAGCAAGGCCGAGATCGAGCCCTTCTTGCCGAGCGCCGAGACGCGGACCGCCTCGAGGGCGGCCTCGTCAGCGGCTGAGGCGATCTGGTCGAGGATGGATTGTTCGAGCGTTGCGAGGTCGGACACGGTCAATTCCTGCGCTTGAGCGGAGCATGACCCAGTGGGAAGAACCGCTACCCGAACCGATACCATGCGCCAAAATTCGGCTGGGTTGTCGCCGCCCGAAGGCGGTAACGTCAAGCGAAAAGCCGGTCATTTCGAGCCGGTGGCCGGCAGCATTGAACCCCGCGCGGAGGCCGGGCTACCCAAGGGGAGTTCAAGGAGGCCCACGCGATGTTGCTGCGATCTTGCCTGGCCGTGCCGGCGGTGCTGTTGATGCTCACCACGGCGCATGCCGCGACCGAGGAATGTCCCGCCAAATCGACCCAGATGGACGACATCATCGCGGAGCTTCAGAAGGCGCCGAGCTGCAACCGCGCGATGAAGATCTTCGAGGCGTGCGAATACGGCGCCAGCGGAGACGTCCAGTTCGGCGCCGTGGTCGAGAAGAGGTGCGAGGGGGACTTCCTGTCCGGCCTCGGAGCGTCGCAGAAGAAGGCCTATGCCGGCCAGCTCAAGCGCTGCGACCACAAATACGACCACGAAAGCGGCACCATGTACCGCTCGTTCACGGCGTTCTGCCGGGCGATCGTCGCCCAGCGCTATTCGCAGAAGGCGCTGAAGGCGGGCCCCAAATCGCGTTAGGGCCGCCCCGCCAGGATCAGGCGGCCAGCGCGGCCTTGGCCTTCTCGGCGATCGCCTGGAACGCAACCGGCTCGTGGATCGCGAGATCCGACAGCACCTTGCGGTCGACGACGACGCCCGACTTGGAGAGGCCGTTGATAAACACGCTGTAGGTCATGCCGAACGGACGGACCGCGGCGTTGATGCGCTGGATCCAGAGCGCGCGGAAGGTGCGCTTCTTGCGCTTGCGGTCGCGGAAGGCGTACTGGCCGGCCTTTTCGACGGCCTGCTTGGCGACGCGGATGGTGTTCTTGCGGCGGCCGTAATAGCCCTTGGCGGCCTTGTAGACTTTCTTGTGCTTGGCGTGAGCGGTCACACCGCGTTTGACGCGAGACATGACGGAAATCCTTGATCTGGAAGAGGTGACGGGGCGCCGCGCAGTCGCGGCGAGGGTTCAAGCGATCGGTGCGATCAGGCGTTCGGCAAGAAGTACTTCTTGACGTTGTCGCCGTCGGTCTTGAACAGCACGCGGGTGCCGCGGAGCTGACGGATTTGCTTCTTCGTCCGCTTGATCATGCCGTGGCGCTTGCCGCGCTGGGCGTGCATGACTTTGCCAGTGGCGGTCACCTTGAAGCGCTTTTTAGCGCCCGACTTGGTCTTCAACTTGGGCATTTGGCTCTCCTGTCGCACAGCACGAAAATCGCCCCGAGAGGCGTCCGGCCGGCTAAAATGCTCGTTAGAGCGTTGAAAGTGCTAAGGTTTTTTCCGAATTGAAAGAACCTGCACCAGACGTCGCCACGGCAGCCCTTGATCAGCCGGGCGGCGAAGGCCCGGCTTATGACAGAGGATCGGCGGTTTTGCAACGTTTGCGGCGCGAAATCGGGGTCGGAACCGTCTTCCCCTTCCCCCTGAAAGGGGGAAGGTCGGGATGGGGGTCAGCCGCAAGCGATCCCGTCTGCGGGGACAGCAAATCCCCACCCGCTTTGCTCGGCGAGCAAAGCGACCTCCCCTTTTCAAGGGGAGGTGGATCCGGGCTACGGAAACGAAACAGCCCGCCAGATCGCCTGACGGGCCATTTCATTTCAACAAAGCGACAAATTCGAACTAGCGTGGCGCCAGAACCATCACGACCTGGCGGCCCTCGAACTTCGCGTCCTGCTCGACCTTGGCGAATTCGGCGACGTCGGCCTTCACCTTGTCCAGCAGCTTGGTGCCGATCTCCTGGTGCGCCATCTCACGACCGCGGTAGCGCAAGGTGATCTTGACCTTGTCGCCTTCCTCGAAGAAGCGCTGCATCGCGCGCATCTTCACGTCATAGTCGTGATCGTCGATCATCGGGCGGAGCTTGATCTCCTTGATCTCGACGACCTTCTGCTTCTTGCGAGCTTCGGCAGCCTTCTTCTGCGCGGAATACTTGTACTTCCCGTAGTCCATGATCTTGCAGACGGGAGGGCTGGTATTCGGCGAAATCTCGACGAGATCCATGCCGGCTTCCATGGCCATCTTGATGGCCACCATGGTTTCGACGGTGCCCTGATTGACACCCTCCGCATCGATCAGCTGGATCTGTGCGTTGCGAATCTCGTCATTGGTGCGCGGCCCTTCTTTGGCGACTGTGGGCGGGGCTCTATTGGGACGGCGAATGGGTAACTCTCCAAAGTTGTGAAAGGGAAGGCGGATATTTTGAAGCAAGATGCTGCAACGGGCAAGCGAACTCGCTTCTTAAGCGGCAAAACCGCCAATTGCGAGGCATTTTGGCCACGCCCGGCACATATAGCGGGCTCGTCTGCTCCGCAAGGCAGGGGTCGCAGCCGTTGACCGGTGCCGCGCGACAATTGAAAAGCAGATGTCTGACACGCGAGTGACCGAACCATGAGCCAAACCGCCGCATCGGAACAGGAACCTGCCTTCATCGAGGTCGGCGAGGGCAGCGAGGCGCGCCGGATCGCGGTGCGGGCCCGTGCCGGCAGCAATCCCGGGCTGTTCTGGCTCGGCGGCTTCAAGTCCGACATGGCCGGCACCAAGGCGCTGGCGCTCGATGCGTGGGCGGCCGAGCACGGCCGCGGCTGCGTCAGGTTCGACTATTCCGGCCACGGCGAATCCGGCGGCGATTTCGCCGACGGCACCATCGGCCGCTGGCTCGAGGAGAGCGTGGCCGTGTTCTCGCAGTTCTGCAGTGGGCCGCAGGTCGTGATCGGGTCCTCGATGGGCGGCTGGATGGCGCTGCTGCTCGCACGCGAGATTGCCAGGCGCGGGAACGGGAAAGCACAGCTCGCCGGCCTCGTGCTGATCGCGCCGGCGCCCGACTTCACCGAGGAGCTGATGTGGAAGGCCTTCTCGCCGGAGGTCCGCGCCGAGATCGAGGCCAAGGGCATGTGGCTGCGTCCGTCCGACTATGGCGACGGCACGCCCTATCCGATCACACGCAATCTGATCGAGGAGGGCCGCAAACATTTGCTGCTCGGAAGCAAGATCGACGTCGGCTGCCCGGTGCGCATCCTGCAGGGCGCGCAGGATCCCGACGTGCCGTGGAAGCACGCCTTCGCGCTGGTGCACCGCCTGCCGGCTGAAGATGTCGTGCTCACCATGATCCAGGACGGCGACCACCGCTTGTCGCGTCCGCAGGACATCGCCCGCATCATCGTCGCGGTGGCGGAGATCGGCTAAGCTTTTTTCCTTCTCCCCTTGTGGGAGAAGGTGGCGCGGACGATGTCCGCGCCGGATGAGGGGTTCTCTCCGCGGACACAGACCCCTCACCCGTCTCGAATGAGCTCTCGCTCATTCGATCCACCCTCTCCCACAAGGGGAGAGGGAAGAAGAAGCGAGGAGCCGGGAGAGGATACCAATGGACACGACAACAATGCTGCGCGCGTTCTGCGACGCGGTCGAGCAGCGCAACGGCAAGGCCTTCGCTAGCCTTTTCACCGAGGACGGCGTCTATCACGATGTGTTCTACGGTGCCTTCAAGGGCCACGGCAAAATCGGCGAGATGATCGACGACTGGTTCTACCGGACCGCGACCGATTTCCGCTGGGTGATGCATGATCCCGTGAGCGATGGCACAACGCTCTACGCGCGCTACACGTTCAGCTACCGCTCGACCTTGCCGGAAGCCAAGGGCGCGCGTGCGATGTTCGAGGGCGTCGCGATCATGCGGCTGCGCGACGGCAAGATCACGGAGTACCACGAGATCGCCAACACCGCGCCGGCCTTCGTCGATTTGAACTTCGCGCCGGAGCGGATCGCCAAGATCGTCGGCAAGCAGGGCGCGGAGCTGAAAGCGCGGCCGGAGATGCAGCGGCATCTGGCGTGAGGACTCTCCGTCGTCATTGCGAGGAGCGAAGCGACGAAGCAATCCACGCCTCGGCAAGCCGAGACATGGATTGCTTCGCTTCGCTCGCAATGACGACGGTGAGAGCCTACGGCGGCGGCGGATTGGTCATCGGCTTGCGCTGGGCGAGCGCGGCCACCGTGGAGGTGCCGATCGGACCCTTCTCGTCATAGAGCCAGCATTCGCCGATCGCGATGCCGTCCGTGGCGTGATGGTTGACGACCTCGAAGCCGATCCAGTTGGTCGCCGGCAAACGATGCAGATAGATCGTGACGTCGCTGTTGATGTAGCCGAGCCCCTGGTCGCCGGCATTGGCGAAGGGGCTGGCGAAATCCGCGCCGGTCGCGACATGGACGAACGGCGTCATCTTCACGCCCGCGACGAGCTCGCGCACCTCGCTCATCCAGAGCCGTCGCTCGCCGAGCGAGCCCATATGGCCGACGATCGGCCGCGTCTCCCATTTGCCGTTCATGCCGAGCCTCGGATCGGTCGGCTTCGGAATCTCCGATGGCGCCGGCACCTGCCAGTTCGGCGGCGACCACACATTGCCAGGTGCATTTTCCGTCCTGCGCAACAATTGGCAGGAGGCGCGCGCCATGCTGGTGCCGCCGGAGACAAACTCGGCCTCGATCATCTTGATGCGCATGCCGTCGCGCACGAGCTTCGTCGTCACCTCGATCGGCGTCGTGATGTTGGGCAGCCGGAACATGTCGACCGTCAGCCGGGCGGGGACGAAATCGTCGGAGCCGTGGCGCTCCTCGATGACGAAGGCGAGGAGGCCGATCACGACGCGGCCGTGCAGGGATTCCGGACTCCACGGTCCGTTCGCAACGGCCGTCGGCATGAAGCCGTCGCCGTGCCTGGTGAAGAAGGGCTGGTTTGTCATGGCGTGCGACCATGACGGGAATGGCGCGATGAAATCAAGAGGCGGTGGCCGCGCGCCACTCCTGCTGCACGGTGACGTCGGGCTCGCCGCCAGCCCGCGACGCCAGCGCCGCGAATGCTTCGCGGGCGGTCAGTTGCGACAGCGCCCACACCGCGGCGCCGCGCACCAGCGGGCTCGCGTCGTCGAGCAAACGCCGCGCTTCAGCGGCAAGGCTTGCGTCACCGGAGTTGCCGATCGCGATCAGCACATTGCGGATGAAGCGGTCGCGGCCGATGCGCTTGACCGGCGACTTTGTGAACAGCGCGCGGAAGGCGGCATCATCGAGCCGTGCGAGATCGGCAAGCGCGGGCGCCCGCAGCGCATCGCGCGCGGCGAGCTTCTGCTCGCGCCCCGCTTGCGCGAACTTGTTCCACGGACACACCGCGAGACAATCGTCGCAGCCATAGATGCGGTTGCCGATGCTCTTGCGGAATTCGTGCGGGATCGGACCCTTGTTCTCGATCGTCAGATACGAGATGCAGCGCCGCGCATCGAGCTTGTAGGGCGCGGGGAACGCCGCGGTCGGACAGATGTCCTGGCAGGCGCGGCAGCTGCCGCAATGATCGGCCTCGGCAACATCGCGCGGCAGCTCGGTAGCCGAATAGATCGCGCCGAGAAACAGCCACGAGCCGAATTCGCGCGACACGAGGTTGGTGTGCTTGCCCTGCCAGCCGATGCCGGCTGCCTGGGCAAGCGGCTTCTCCATGACAGCGGCGGTGTCGACGAACACCTTCACCTCATCGCCGGTGATCGTGGCGAGCCAGCGCGCCAGGACCTTCAGCCGCTTCTTGATCACGTCATGATAGTCGTCGCCCTGCGCATAGACCGAGATCGCGCCATGCGACCGGCGTGCAAGGATGTCGAGCGGGTCGTCGTCGGGCCCGTAATTGACGCCGAGCATGATGATCGAGCGCACGCCGCCCCACAGCACGCGCGGATCGGTGCGCCGCTCCGGATTGGCCGCGAGCCAGTCCATGTCGCCATGGCCGCCGGAGCCGAGGAATTCGAGGAAATATTTTCCGGCCTCGCTGGTCGCATCAGGCGCGGTGAAGCCGACGGCGTCGAAGCCGAGCGCATGCGCCTCGCGCTGAAGCGCTGCCTTGAGATCGGAAGGGGAGAGCCTGACCGCCGGGTTCAGAAGTCGAGATCCACATAGGTGCGCGACGCCGGCACCCCCGCCAGCCATTCGCTGAGCAGCGGGCGGAACGACGGGCGGGACTTCACCCGCGCGTACCACGACTTTGCCGCGTCGTCCTCGCTCCATGGCACGTCGCCTAGATAGTCGATCGCCGAGAGATGCGCCGCGGCGGCGAGATCCGCGTAGGTCAGGCGGTCACCGGCGAGATAGTTCCGCGTCTTCGCCAGCCAGCCGATATAGCTCAGATGATAGCGCACATTGACCTTGGCGGCGCGCATGATGTCGGGCGCCGGCGGGCCGCCGCCATTATCCTCGCTCATGAACCGCTTGTAGATCCGCTCGGTCACCAGCGGGTTGGAGGCTTCCTCGAAGAATTTCTCGTTGAACCACGCCATCAGCCGGCGCACCTCGACGCGCTCGGCCGTCGACGTCGGCAACAGCCGCCGATCGCCGGCATCGAGGCCGTGCGTCTCGTCGACATATTCGGCGATCACAGGCGCACCCGGAATCGGCGGAAAGCTCTCGGCGATCAGTACCGGCGTGGTGGCTGCCGGATTGAGCGCCAGGAACGCCTCGCGCCGTTCCCACACCCGTTCCTCCACAAGACGCAAATCGAGCCCATACTCGCCGAGCACGAGCCGAATGAAGCGCGAATGCGGACAGAACGGATGGTGATACAGCGTGTACATGAAGCCCTTGGTAGTTTCGCGGCGCTTAAGAAATCATCAACCTGTGCGGCCTGGACCTGTGCTTTGGCCAGACCAGTTCCGGTCGTCTCTATGTCGCGTCAGCACGCAAACCGGTAGCCACCCCCGCAGATGGCGCGGGTCACAAAAACGCTATAGCTCAGCAAATCGGTCGGGTAACCCATTGTTTGACGATTTTTTGCGATTGCGGCCAATGTGCGAATAAGCGAGAAGAATCCCGTTTTCCACACAGGGCAGGCCACAACATGATGACGGATATGCTGCGGGCGGTGATTCTCGGCATCATCGAGGGCGTCACGGAGTTCCTGCCGGTCTCCTCGACAGGTCACCTGCTGCTTGCGGAGCGCTTCTTCAATCTGGGCGAAGGCAATTTCTGGAAGAGCTTTGCGATCCTGATCCAGCTCGGAGCGATCCTCGCGATCCTCGCGCTCTACTTCGTCAAATTGTGGCGCGTGGCGCTTGGCATGTTCAGCAATCCCGACGACCGCCGCTTCGTGATCGGCGTGCTGGTGGCGTTCCTGCCCGCGGTCGTGATCGGCCTGATCGCCGGCAAATACATCAAGGAGTTCCTGTTCAATCCGTGGGTGGTCTGCTTCACGCTGATCGTCGGCGGCGCCGTGTTGCTGTGGGTCGATCAGCTCGATCTCAAAGTGTACGAGGACGATGCGACCCGCTTCCCGCTGCTGATGTATTTCTGGATCGGCGTCGCGCAGTGCCTGGCGATGATTCCCGGCGTGTCGCGCTCGGGCGCCAGCATCGTGGCGGCGATGCTGCTCGGCGCCGACAAGCGCTCGGCGGCGGAGTTCTCGTTCTTCCTCGCGATCCCGACCATGGTCGGCGCGTTCGCCTATGATTTCTACAAGAACCGGGCCGACTTCACCTCCGACAATCTCAGCGTCATCGCGGTCGGCTTCGTGGTGTCGTTCATCACGGCGATGATCGTGGTGCGGGCCTTCCTCAACTTCGTCACCCGCCGCGGCTTCACCTTCTTCGCCTGGTGGCGCGTGATCGTCGGCACGCTCGGCCTGATCGCGCTGGCGATGGGACGGTAAGGCGCGATGGACACCATCCCATCACCGTCACCCTGAGGAGGCCGCAAAGCGGCCGTCTCGAAGGGCGACGGCCCTGATCCTGGCCGTTCATCCTTCGAGGCTCGCCCAGCGGCGCAATTGCGCCGCAAGGCTCGCACCTCCAGCGACAAAGGCAAAGCCTTTGCGCGGGGGTGACGGGGAAGGGATTGGTAGCGTGGGAAAAACGTAGTGGTGCCGTGCCGGCTCGCGCGGAGCCTGTCATCGGGCGCGCGTTCGCGCGACCCGTTGGCTTGGCCGGGACGACAGGTGGAGAGAGCTGCCTACGCGCTCTTCTTCTGGAACTGACCCGTCGCGCGGAAGCGCCAGAGATATTGCGGGGCGATCGCTTCCATCGAATCCGGCGAGATGCCGAGGCCTGCGAAGGTCAGGCCGGCGGCCTTGGCGGCGTCGGACACCACATTGTCCGAACGCAGCATCTCGACCTGGTCCGGCGTCAGCGTGAACGGCCCCGGCGCGAACTGCAGGAAGTACGACTGGAACTTGGCGAGGCCGAACGGTAGCGGCGCCAGCATGCGATCGCGCTGGGTGATCTTGAGGATGATCTGCATCACCTCGCGCATGGTCAGCACTTCCGGCCCGCCGAGCTCGTAAGCTGCGCCCTGCTTCGCCTTGCCTTCCACGGCATGGACCACGGCGTCCGCGACGTCGCCGACATAGGCCGGCTGCACCGTGTTGACCCCGCCGCCGACCAGCGGCAGCACCGGTGACATCCGTGCCAGCGCCGCAAAGCGGTTGGTGAACTGATCCTCGGGCCCGAACAGCAGCGACGGCCGCATGATGGTGGCCGACGGCAACGCCGCCAGCACCGCTGCCTCGCCGCCCGCCTTGGCGCGGAAATAGCTCGAGGGCGAATCCGCGTCGGCCCCGATCGCCGAGACATGGACCATCCGCCCGCCGGCCGCGGCCGCCGCCTTGGCGATGGTCTCGGCGCCCTTCACCTGCACGGCATCGAAGCTCTGCCCGCCGCCCTCGGCCAGGATGCCGACCAGGTTGATGGCAATATGCGAATCACGCATCGCCGCCTCGACCGAGGCCGGGTAGCGCACATTGGCCTGGACGGCATGGATCTGCCCGACCCGGCCGAGCGGCTGCAGATGGCCGGCTAGCTCGGGCCGCCGCACCGCGACTCGGACGCGGTAATCGCGCTTGCAGAGCGCCCGGACCACGTTCCGCCCCAGAAAACCCGATCCGCCGAAGACCGTGACCAGCGTGTCCAGGTTCGATGCCATGGGGTGATTCCTGTGGGATTCGAGAGCGATTGACGTAGGTTAACCGTCTGGCGATACGCCATCGGCCTTATCCTGTACAGGGTATTTGAATTTCCAATCGCGAATTTGACAAGCGCGCAACCGATCCTTACTAAGCCGCTCCACATGCCCAGGTGGCGGAATTGGTAGACGCGCTGGCTTCAGGTGCCAGTGGCTTAACGGCCGTGAAGGTTCGAGTCCTTTCCTGGGCACCACCCCCTTTTTAAGCGATTGAAATCGCTCAGTATCCGGGGGGGTGGGTGCGGGCAAGCCGTCACCCAGCGAGGGTAGAGGCGAGACAGCGATTCTACCGTTGGCCCTCATTTCTCGTCGTTAGACGCGACGGACGTAATCTCGTTCGATCCAAATCGAGTGCATGTAGCTGGACTCCTCGACCACCTCGCCGACTTCGAGTTCGACCAGTTCTCCCTTGAGATCGACGGTCGGAAAATGGCGGCCGAGACACCTCGTGAAGAATGTCCGCGTTCCCGTGTATTCCGGTAGCGTATCTGGAATCGCCACGACTTCGACTCTGTCCCCGATCTTCATTCCACCATCTCAGGACGGGCTTGACGAGCTTGGCAGGCACCCTGCTCAACTGGCGCTTGCGATCGTTCCCCCGTGGCGCCACCGCTCCAGTGCGCCGCAAATTTCGGGTTCTCCAGGGGTCGTCGCGCGAAGGCTTCGCGCTTCGCCTTAGATCGCCCATCCGTCGGCGGGATAGGCGACTGCCTCCGCGGGCTCGATCGTCATGCCGAGCCCGTTGCAGAATCGGCTGGAATAAAAGGCGAGCGGGGAACCGTCTCGCTGCCGGCACCAGCGGACCTCGCCAATGAACAGCGTGTGGTCGGCGACGTCAATTGACCGGACCACGTCGCAAGCGAACTGGGCGATCGCTTGCGACAGGACCGGAAACTCTTCCCGTTCGACCAGCGATGGCGAGCTTTCGGCCCGCGGCCCGCCGGAGAAGTGCGCGCAGAGTGCGAGATCTTCCGCGTGAAGGACATTCACGGCGTAACGCTTCGAATCCATGATCGCCTGCCAGGTCCGCCCTCGCATCACCGAGACCAGCACGGTCGGCGGTTTGGTGGAGACGGTCGTGAAGCTGTTGGCCGTCATGCCGACCGGAGTGCCGTCGCGGTCGATGCTCGCCACGACTGTCACGCCTGTGGGGAATCGCGCAGCGGCCGCCCGGA
Source organism: Bradyrhizobium sp. KZN70725 (assembly GCF_055264925.1). NCBI lineage: Bacteria > Pseudomonadati > Pseudomonadota > Alphaproteobacteria > Hyphomicrobiales > Nitrobacteraceae > Bradyrhizobium > Bradyrhizobium sp. KZN70725. Next base: position 74,337 of record NZ_JBUYWT010000006.1, on the reverse strand, counting down.
AGCTCGCCGGATCGGGATGCGGGTTCATCGATCGCGCTCCATGGCGAAACGGCAAGAGGTCGCGCCTTTCGGCGTGTGGTTCGAGAGATGGTTTGTCGGCACGCAGTCGCGGCCTGGTGCAAGTGGACCGTACGGCCGGCTCGCGATCATTGTTGCGTCAGGCAGCGAGCGGCGCGCGCCTGTCGATCCAAGCGTGGATGCGCTTGTCGGTCGCGACACGATCCCACTGACGCTCCGGGTAGTTGAAATTATCGGTGAACTCGTCGCAGAGTTCTCGGTCCTGCGCCATGGTGAGGATCAGCCGACCCATCGCCTCGGACGGCGGCCGCAGCATCAGATTCGTCCAGCGCGCAGCCGCGAACACGCGATTTTCGCGGGCGCGATCCACCTCCTCAATGAAGCGTGCGTCGAAGGCCACCGTTTCCACGATCGCCTTGCCGAGTTCGAAGGCGGCGTAGGAGGCGATGTTGGCGCCTTGGCCCATCAGCGGGTCGACCACTGAATGTACGTCGCCCAGCGCGACGGCGAATTTCTCACCATCGAAGGCGACCGACGATTGCCGCACGGTCGGCACCACCGCGCCTTGCAGCAGGTCGAGCGGCTGGGCAAGCCCGAAGCGATGGGTGTCGATCCGGTTGTAGGTGTGCGGATGATGCTTTTCCAGCTTGTCGAGAATTGTCTGGCGGAAGGCTGCAGGGTCCGCGTCGTAGCTCAGCGAGACCAGATCGGCCATGTCGCCGCCGGGAATGTTCTCCATCAGGAGCGCCGTCTTCATGCCGCTGAATGACAGCGTCGGAATGACGATCATCTCGCCATGTCTGGGCGACACCGAGAGCGTGACACCGCGCGGGTCGTCACCGTCCGGGCTGCCGTGATCGACGCCGTCATAGAGGCCCACGCAGAGCAGGCGCTGTGGCTGGCTGTAGGGGGACAACTCCGGCCGATGGGCGAACATTCGCCCGAGCGCACCTTTGCCGGTCGACACGACGAGAAGGTCAAAGCGTGAAACCAGAGCCGGGATGTCGTCGTCCTGGATGCTGGCATATTCGATGCTGCCGCCGCGATGCTCGAAATCCCTCATCAGCGCGGGCAGGTACATGCGGTAATCCACTGCCCGGCTCGGCTTCTTGAACGCGCCGCGAAACAGCAGCCCGTTGCCTGGGAAATTAAAGAAATGGTCGTGGTGGTGGTAGATCGTGGCGGCGTCATCCCAATGGTTCACGCCTAGTTCGTTCTCACGCGCGATGGTGACGCTGTGATGGGCGACCGTGTTCATCAGCCGCGCCGAGGCGTACTGCTCCGGAGTGCGGTCGGTCAGCACCGTCGCCTGGATCCCATGCTGTTGGAGATAAAGAGCCAGATGCAGGCCCCCGATTCCGGCGCCGACGATCCCGATCGATTTGTTCATTGTTGATCCTCCCTGGTTACCGAGAGGCTAGACCGGATCGACTGTGTCCATGTAGGGAATGATAAGAATATTACAAATTCCTGGGAGGAATGCATGGATCGAATCGATGCGCTGCAAACCTTCATTCGCGTGATGGAGGCCGGCAGCTTCAGCCAGGCCGCGAGCGATCTGGGCCTCGGACAGCCGGCCATCAGCAAGCGCGTGGCGTTGTTGGAGGCGGAGTTCGGCTGCCGGCTGTTCGTCCGCACTACGCGCAAGGTTCGTCCGACGCCGGAGGCCGATCGCGTGCTCAAGCTCGCCAAGGATATCGTCGCGCTGTTGGAAAGTGCCAGCACGCCGGCGCAGAGCCGGGTTCGCAGTCCGTCGGGGACCTTGCGAATCACTGTGCCGACCTCGTTCGGTCGCTACTTTTTCCGCGGCATTTTCGCAGAGTATCTTCGCCGCTATCCCGACGTGCGGCTCGATGCGAGCTTCACCGAGCAGTTCGTAGACCTGGTGGAGACCGGGACGGAGCTGGCAATTCGGATCGGAATGCTGAACTCCAGCTCGCTGGTGGCGCGGCGCGTCGGCACCATCAAGCGCCTCCTGGTGGCGGCCCCTTCACTGCTCGCACGGCATCAAGCCCCGCTCCTCCCCGACCATCTGCGCCGCATGCCGAGCGTAACGTATTCACGCTTGTCGCCGCGGAATCAGTGGGCGTTCGAAGCCGAGACCGGCCGCCATGTGGTCGAGATCGCGCCGTCCATGACCTGTGACGACGCCGACGTGATGACGCTCGCGACGGTTGAGGGGCTCGGCGTCGCGGTGCTGCCAAGCTGGTGCGCCGTCGAACACATCGCCGCAGGCCGGCTTGTTCATCTGCTGCCGGATTATGCGGTACCATCGCTACCGATGCATCTCGTCTATCCTGACCCGCATTGGATGTCGCGCCGCGCGAGACTATTCCGCGATCTGATCATTGAGCGTGCCGACATGTTTGCGATTGGCTGAACACGTCGGCCGATGCTGGGAATTTGAGAACGCCGGCGATCGCCGCCGCAGCCCCTGCCGTCACACGATCCGTCGGCCCGCGCGTCGCGCGAAGCGACAGCTTCATGACCAACGAATAAACGATGGAGGTAATCCCAGTTCTCTCGTCCTGCGGCATTTTGCCAATTTTGTCCCGGCATCGAATTACGCTCAGATCGGGCGCCGACTGGACGGCCCCAGCCGCGCTCCGACTATGCACCACGACAGAGCTTGGCGATGATCGCGATCGAAAGCCGGACGGCGCGAGCTCAATCAGCGCGCATCGCCGCCGTCGACGTCGTCCATGATCTCGACGCCGCCGAGATGATCTGGCGGAGTCTTGAGAACTCGAGTCATTCCATCACGCCCTTTCAGCGGTTCGACTTCCTCGCCCCCTGGCAGCGTGAGGTCGGTGAGCGCGCGGGACTGTCGCCTTTCATCGTCATCGCGCGTGACGGCGATGGCCAACCACGGGGCTTGCTCCCGCTTGCTCTGCAAACGGTTCTCGGCGTCCGCCGCGCGAGCTTCATGGGCGGCGAGCACGCAACCTTCAATATGGGCCTGTGGGAGCGTGGGTTCGCCTTGGGTGCCACGAAGGCCGATCTCCACGCATTCATGGCGATGCTCGCCAAGCGTGACAAAGTCGACGTGCTGGCGTTGCGCCAGCAGCCGGCGCAGTGGCGCGGCGTGCAAAACCCGCTGGCGCTGCTGCCTCATGAGCCCCTGGTCTTGAACTGCCCGATGCGCACAATCGAGCCGGGCGCAACGGCCGCGAACCTGATCGGCAATGCCTCCCGCCGCATGAAGCTCAAGCAGCGCAAACTGCTGGAGCTGACCGGCTACCGCTATCACGTTGCCTCCACTGATGCCGACATTGCCCGTCTGCTCGACTGGTTTTTCCGCGTGAAGTCGGAGCGGTTGGCCGAGCGGAAGGTGTCCAATGTGTTCGCCGAAGGCGCGGTGGAGAACTTCATCCGCGCCGCCTGCACGACAAGGCTGTCCCACGGCGGCCGTGTCATCGAAATCCATGCGCTCGAATGCGACGAGGAAGTGATCGCGATCTTCGCCTTGGCTGCCGATGGCCACCGCTTCTCGACGATGTTCAACACCTATACTTTGTCAGACAACGCGAAATCAGTCCCGGCCTGCTCCTGATGCAGGAAATCATCCATCATTTTGCCGGCCGGCACTATCGCGCCTTCGACTTCGGCCTCGGCTCGCATGAGTACAAGCGGCTGTTCTGCAAGGACGACGAGCCATTGTTCGACAGTTTCATTCCGCTCACCAGGCTCGGCCGACAGGCCGCCGGAGTGATGTCCGCGGTGGACCGCACCAAGCGGCTGGTGGAACACCACCCGAAGCTCCGCGGTGTTGCGCAGCGCCTTCGCAAGGCCTTGCTTGACAAAGCATTCTGCGCAATTCCTCTCGTTTCCTCGCTTCAAATGTAGCTGCCGAAGCCCGCGTAGCCGGAACGAGCGGCCCCTGCCGTCACACGATCCGCCGGCCCGCGCGTCGCGCGATCGGCCGCTGCACGAAATACATCGCGATCATCGAAATGATGGTCGTTGCGACGACGATGTAGCCTAGCCGGTCGAAATGCAGCAGCGAACCGTCGGGATTTTCCGCGATGATTGCCGCCGCAAAGACCGAGCCCAGCCCGCCCGACAGCTGCTGCACCGAGGCCGAGATCGCGCTGAACGATCCGCGCTGGCTGGCGTCGGGAATCGCCGACATCAGCGCCTGGGACGGGATCATGCGCGAGAAGATGCCGATGAACATCAGCACATTGACCAGGATCGCGGTCAGCAGCGAGACGTGGCCGAGGTTGGTGTAGATCAGCACCATGATGACGGACACCACGCAGCCGAACACGAAGGTCGGATATTTGCCGAACGCATCGCTGGCGCGGCCGACCAGCGGCCCGATGATGATGCTGAACAGGCCCGAGACGAGATAGATCGTCGGCAGGTGGACGATGTCGATGCCGAGATTGTGCACGGTGAAGGCGCTGCCGAACGGCATCAGCATGAAGCCGCCGGTCGCGAGCAGCGTGGTCACCAGGAAAGCCAGCGTGTAGCGCGGCTGGCCCACGGTCGCGATCAGATGGCGGAACGGATTGCTGTCGTGCTGCAATTTGAGATGGGCATCGACCGGCTGCATCGCGATCGCAATCGCCGCGATCGCCGCAATCGACAGGCCGACAATGGCCACGAAGCAGATGTGCCAGTTAAAGTGATTGGCCAGGAACAGGCCGGCCGGGACGCCGAGCACCTGGCTCGCGGCGAACGCCGTCTGCAGGATGCCCATGGCGCGGCCGCGCTGTTGCAGCGGGAACAGGTCGGTGACGATGGCAAGCACGACGGAGCCGATCACCCCGCCGAACACGCCGGTGACGATGCGGCCGAGCAGCAGCACGTGAAAATTCTGCGCCAGCGCGCAGAGCACGGTGCCGAGCATGAAGCCGACATAGAAGAACAGCAGCAGCCGCTTGCGGTCGAAGCGATCGGCAAAGCCGGCGGCGAGGACGCCGGAAATCCCGGCCGCGAACGCGTAGGCCGAGACCGCGACGCCGAATTGCCCGGCCGTGATGTTCAGCGACGGCATCAGAATGGCGCCGAGCGGCGACATGATGATGAAGTCGAGGATCAGCGTGAATTGCGTGAAGGCGAGCAGCGCGATCAGGAACGATTGGTAGCGCGAGAAGCCGCGCTCCTGCTGGTCGTCGATCGGCGCGGCGATGGTCTGGTCGGACATAAGGCTCATTTCATTTGGGACGGCGGGTTCGGGCTGGCAACAAATAGGGTCGGCGCGGCCCGATTTCATGGGGCGCGCGGGCAACAGTTCCCTCGAAATTGAACGCGTCGCGGCAATGACTTGGCCCCGACTTGGCCGCGTGCCCACGTCGAACTTGGCGAGAAAATGGGGACAGCGGCGCACCCGAGACGCCATGGCGATTTTGTTTCCGGTTGTGTCGGTCGATAACTGCAACGGGTGAATGCTGTACTTCACAACCTTGAAAGCGTACGCACGTCAAGGATGTGAATCATGCGGATGCATCTCATGGTTCCGTCTGTGGCGACCGCGCAACAGGTTGCTGCAAATCGTTTCAAGTTTGAATGGAGCGATCGGCGGAGCTGAGAGCGGGGCGGGGGTGGCGGGAGGCCGGGCGCTCGGCTTCGCGCCGACGTTGGAGTAAGGGCATGGTTTCCTCGCGGCTCGCGGCGATCCTGTCGTGCACGGCTCTAAGTGGCGGTTGCCTGTTGTCCACGTCGCCGGCGTTTGCCGCCTGCGACAGTCTCGCGCCGGCGAGCGGGCAGACGGTAACCTGCTCGACCGCAGCGCCGAATCCCTCGCCGGCCGGCGTGCAGGCCGCTGCCGGCAGCTCGAACGTCACCGTGAACGTGCTGCAGGGCGCCGGCATCACGCCCGGGGCCGGAGCGACCGCGATCGGGCTTGTCTCCGGCAGCGCCGCCACCAATATCGGCACGCTGACCATCAGCGGCGGTGGCACCGGGATCTTCGGCAGCGGCGACGGCAACGTCTTCACCAACGGCGCATCGGGCGTGATCACGACCTCGGGCGCCGGCAGCAATGTGATCGCCGCCAGCAGCAACGGCAACACGCTGATCAACAACGGCACGATCACGACGCAGAGCGGCACCTCGCGCGGCCTTGCCATCACCGGTCTCACGCAGCACACAACAACACGCTGATTAATACCGGGACGATCACCTCCCAGGGCCCGCAATCGCACGGCCTTTATGTGCAGACCGGCGACAGCAACACCTTCACCAATAGCGGCACCATCACCACGCCCGGCGTAGGCGCCCGTGCGATTTTCTCCGCCGGCCAGTTTGCGACCATCACCAACACCGGCACGCTGCTGACGACCGGCGGCGATGCGGGCGGCACCGCCGACAACACCGTGTCATGCAGGGCAATGCCGGCGTGTTGCGCAACAGCGGCACGATCGAGGCGCGCGGCGTCAATGCCGACGGCGTGTTCTCCAACACCGCCGGATCGTCGTTCACCGCCCGGATCGAGAACCTCGCCGGCGGCAAGATCATCAGCCAGGCGGGACCCGCGATCCGCACGCTCAACGGCGCCACCACCATCGTCAATGCCGGCCTGATCGCCGGCAGCAGCGGTACGGCGCTCGCGGGCGGCGGCGGTGCGGTGACGATGATCCTGCAAACCGGCTCGCAGATCGTCGGGCTTGCCGACGGCGGGGGCGGCAACCAGGTGCGGCTGCAAGGCAGCGGCACGGTAGATAATGCGTTCGCGCGATTCCAGACGCTGACGATGGAGGGCAATGACTGGACCTGGGCCGGCACCGGCACCTTCGCCAACACCTTCGACAACAGCGGCTCGCTGACGCTGCAGACGTCGCTGACCGGCAATGTGTCGATCGCGGCCGGCACCAGCCTGCTGGCCGGCAATGGCGCCAATCCGTCGATCACGCCGTTTCCGGGCGGCCCGCCGATCACCGTCACCAATGCCGGCGTCATCAACCTGACCAATGGCGGCGCTACCGCGGCGAACAGCCTGACCATTGCCGGCAACTTGTCGGCAATGGCGGCGGGCTCTATCTGCGCACCGTGCTCGGCGGCGATGGCTCACCGTCGGATCGGCTCGTCATCTCCGGCGGCAATGCGTCGGGCTCGACCGCGGTGACCGTCACCAATGCCGGCGGCGCGGGCGCATTGACCACCGCCGACGGCATCATGGTGGTGCAGGCCGTCAACGGCGGCACCACGGCTGCGGGCGCGTTCGGCCTCTCCAACGCCGTCGTAGCGGGCGCGCACGAATATCTCTTGTTCCGCGGCGGCGTCTCCGCCGGCAGCGCCGACAACTGGTATCTGCGCTCGACATTGTTGCCCGGCACGGCCTCGCCTGCGCCGCTGGCTGCGCCCGCGCCGGCGCCGCCTTTATCGCCCAACGTGGTGCCGCCGCCTCCGGGGCCGCCTGCGGAGGATCTGTCGTCGCTGACGCCGCCGCCGGCGGGCGCCGCGCCGGTCCAGCTCTACCGTGAGGAGGTGTCGGTCTATTCGGCGCTGCCGCAGGTGGCGCAAAAGCTCGGGCTGGCGACGCTCGGCACCTTCCATCAGCGCCAGGGCGATCAGGCCTTGCTGACCAGCGGCGGCGAACAGCCGGCGGCGTGGGCGCGTGCCTATGGCTCGCACAGCTCGCAGAGCTGGGCCGGCACGATCAGCCCCGCCTTCGACGGCACCATGGCCGGCGTGCAGGTCGGCGTCGACATCCTGCGCTTCCAGTCCGCGCCCGAGCATCATGATCGCGCCGGCTTCTTCTATGCGTATGGCTGGGCCAGCGGCAACATCAGCGGCTTCGCGCTCGGCCTGAACGACGTCCGCACCGGCACGCTCTCGATCGACAGCCAGAATATCGGCGGCTACTGGACCCATGTCGGCCCGTCGGGCTGGTATGTCGACGCCGTGCTGATGGGCAGCTTCTTCGGCGCAAGCCCGCAGTCGGATCGTCAGGTCGGCGCACGGGTGTCGGGCACCGGCGTCGCTGCATCGCTGGAAGCCGGCGCGCCGATCCCGCTGAACAGTTTTCTCGCGATCGAGCCGCAGGTGCAGCTGATATGGCAGCGCCAGTCGTTCGACAGCTTCAACGACATGTTTTCGAGCGTCGCGCTCGGCAGTGCCGATACGTTGACCGGGCGGCTCGGCGTGCGCATTCCCTCAACCTTCGTCGCCGGCACGACCGAACTGCGTCCGTATCTCGAGGCCAATCTCTGGCACACGGCCGCGAACGACCGCAGCATCGCCTTCGCGACGACGGACCTGATCGGCGTGCAAAGCCGCGGCACCGCCGTCGAGATCGGTGCCGGCGTCTCCGCGCAGCTCAATCGCACGATCAGCGCCTATGCGAGCGCCGACTACACGACCTCGGTGGACAGCCTCCATCGCGAGGACATCACCGGCCGCTTCGGCCTCCGCGTCAGCTGGCAATGATGGCGCGCCCTCGTGGGGGCGCGCGGCGGGGACAGCAACCCATTGTCTCCGCTGCACAATGGCGGTACACCCTGAACTATCTGTGCCGGAACAATTAAGGATTCCCGCTGCTCGTGTCCGGCCCTGACGGGCCCCGATACCAATGCGCGATCCGAAGACTGGCGCATGCTCGCCTGTCGGCGGATTGGACGGTAGTTTATTCCGACAGCGATTCGACGAGGTTTTTGACAGCATGACCATCCGCCTGCATCGCGGCGACCTGCCCGATCTGTCCCGCTACACCGATTCGGTGGCGATCGACACCGAGACCATGGGGCTGCATCCGCACCGTGACCGGCTCTGCGTGGTGCAGATGTCGAGCGGCGACGGCACCGCCGACGTGATCCAGATTCCGAAGGGCCACACCGATTCGCCGAACCTGAAGGCGCTGCTCGCCAATCCCAAGATCACCAAGATCTTCCATTTCGCACGGTTCGACGTCGCGGTGCTCTACAACACGTTCGGCGTGATGCCGACGCCGGTCTATTGCACCAAGATCGCCTCGCGGCTGTCGCGCACCTACACCGATCGCCACGGCCTGAAGGATCTGGTGCGCGAGGTGCTGAACGTCGAATTGTCGAAGCAGCAGCAGTCGAGCGACTGGGGCGCGCAAAGCCTCAGCGAGGCCCAGCTCGCCTACGCGGCCTCCGACGTGCTGCACCTGCATGCGCTGCGCGACAAGTTGAATGTCATGCTCGCGCGCGAGGGACGGACCGATCTCGCCCAGGCCTGCTTCGATTTCCTTCCCGCCCGTGCCAGGCTCGATCTCGACGGCTGGGAGGCCGAGGACATTTTCGCCCATTCATGATGAGCGCCGAATTCGTCGCGGCCGGGGCAGTTCCGCCCCGTTTCGGCCAAACTGTTCACGCGTGGTCCGGTGCAGGGGCGCGAGGTGAGGTCCGGGCTGCATATTCGGGCGGCTCCGGCTAGAATAGGGGCAGTTTCGCGCCTCTGGAGCTCAGGTGAATTCGGTTCAGAATCCAGCCTATGTCACGGGCCTCGAGGCGCGCTTTGCCGCCGCCGCGCGGCACAGTCGCATGGTGCGGATTCTGCGCGTCGCGGTTCCCGCGATGGTCGGGCTGGCGATGGCCGTGATCATCTACATCGCACTCTTCAATCCGTTCCACGACCTGATCCCCAAGCTGCCGCTCGAGATGGATAACCTCGTCGTGTCCGGCACCAAGATCACGATGGAAGCGCCGCATATCGCCGGCTTCTCCAACGACGGACGGCCCTACGAAATGTGGGCCAAGGCGGCGATCCAGGATGTCACCGATCCCGACCATGTCGAGCTGAAGACGATCCGCGCCAAGGTGGCGCAGCAGGATCGGTCGACGGTGACGATGGATGCGCGCACCGGCTTCTTCGACAACAAGAAGCAGCTGCTCGACTTGCGCCAGGACATCTTCCTGCAGTCGTCCACCGGCTATGAGGCGAGGCTGACGCAGGCCTTCGTCGACATCAACAAGGGCAACGTGTCGTCGGACGAGCATGTCGACGTCAAGCTGCTCGACGGCACGCTGACCGCCGACAGGCTCCGGATCTACAACAGCGGCGAGCTGGTGCGGTTCGAAGGCAATGTCGTGATGAATCTCGACAAGCTTGGTGACAACAATGCTGCCCCGCCTGCCGAGCCCGCTCCACCGCCGCCGCCGCCGAAGCCGCGCAAATCCGCCAACACGAAATGATTTTGATGATGAGACGTTTTCCGCACGGCATGGCAATTGCGGCGTTCCTGCTCGCGCTTTTCTCCGCGAGTGCCGCGTTCGCGCAGGGCTCGATGAGCGGCGTGCCCAACGCTATGCAGGGCTTCTCGCAGAACCGCGACCAGCCGATCCAGATCGAGGCTGCTTCGCTCGAAATGCGCGACAAGAAAAAGGAGGCGACCTTCGCCGGCAATGTGAAGGTCGTGCAGGGCGACACCACCATGACGTCGAAGACGCTGGTCGTGTTCTACGAGGATAAATCGACCCAGGCGCCGGCGCCCGCCCCGGCCGGCACCAAGGGGGCAAACGCCAAGGGCGCCGCGCCGATGCAGACGGCAACCCCGGGCCCCGGCGGCGCCTCCTCGATCAAGCGGCTGGAGGCGAAGGGCAATGTCGTCGTGACCCAGAAGGATCAGGTCGTCACCGGCGAGACCGCGATCTTCGACACCAAGACCAATCTGATCACGATGCTTGGCGGCGGCGGCAGCCAGGTGGTGCTGACCCAGTGCCAGAATGTGCTGCGCGGCGACCGCCTTTTGGTCGACATGACCACCGGCGTCTCGCGCGTCGAAGCCGACAATGGCAAGGTGCAGGGCCTGTTCATCCAGTCGCCGGGCGGACAGAGCGGCAAGTGCGGCACGCCGGCCGCCCCCGGCTCAGCCCCGGCCCCGTCGCCGATGCAGCTGCTTCCGGGCGGCAAGTCCAAGTAAGCTTCACGTAAGGTCAAGCAGAATCAATCAGTTAGATAATATTCTGCGGCCGCGTGGTTGAAGCCGGCGGGGCGAGACTGTATCTACTGCAGCGGCCCGGCCGAACAATGCGCCTCGAGGGGAATATGTCGGCCGGGACAGGGGCATCCATTCATTCAAGGCGCGGGTGATCGCGCTTTGCCGTGTTGTTCGAGCATGATCTCCGCGCAAACGCGTCCGCTTTTGTCGCGCGGGAAGGCCGGTATTCAGATTTCCGGCTCATGCTTGCGGCTTCGCACGCGAATCGATCGATGCGCAGGCGAGGTCGCGGGATCACCGTGAAAGGCTGAAGCGAAGCGGGGATGGTGGATTTTCTCGGCATGTTCCGGCGGCGCTCTGCGAAACGCAGTACCGGATTTGCGCGCTCGCATGACGACATCACGGCGCTCGATGACCAGTTCGGCGAGATGCTGACGTCTCCAGTGCGTGACGCGCCGCCGATGGCGCGCGCCGCGTCGGCTCCCGGCGTCGAGCTGCCGCGATCCCAACCGGCAGCAGCGCCGGCGCGTGCGAGGCCGGCCAGGAACAGCGCTCCCGCCGCGCCGCAGCTGATCAAGCGGCCGGGTTATCTGGCTGTGCATAGCGTGGAAAAGAGCTTCGGCAGCCGCCAGGTCGTGCGCGGCGTCAGCATCTATGTGCGCCGTGGCGAGGCGGTCGGCCTGCTCGGGCCCAACGGTGCCGGCAAGACCACCGTGTTCTACATGATCACCGGGCTGATCAAGGCCGATCGCGGCGCGATCGAGCTCGATGGCCACGACGTCACCAAGCTGCCGATGTATCAGCGCGCGCGCCTTGGCATCGGCTATCTGCCGCAGGAAGCCTCGATCTTCCGCGGCCTGTCGGTCGAGCAGAACATCCGCGCGGTGCTCGAGGTCGTCGAGCCCTCGAAGAAGAAGCGTGAGCACGAGCTGGATTCGCTGCTCGACGAGTTCAACATCACGCGGCTGCGCAAGAGCCCGTCGATTGCGTTGTCCGGCGGCGAGCGCCGCCGCGTCGAGATTGCGCGCGCGCTGGCGACGCGCCCCAATTACATGCTGCTCGACGAGCCGTTCGCCGGCATCGACCCGATCGCGGTCGGCGACATCCAGGACCTCGTCCGCCATCTCACCAACCGCGGCATCGGCGTGCTCATCACCGACCACAATGTCCGCGAGACGCTCGGGCTGACCGACCGCGCCTATATCGTCTATGCCGGTGAAATCTTGACTGAGGGAAGCCCGGAGGAGATCGTTAATGATCCCGATGTACGTCGGCTTTACCTTGGCGAGGAATTCCGCTTGTAGCGCATGATCCGCCAAAGTGTGAAGCGGTTTGGCGATAAGATCATGCGCTAATTAAAGAATTTGACGCGCGATCGGACGCAAAACCGGGGCGTCCACTTTTTGCTGATCGCGCTTATCGCTATTTTCCAATCCGTCAAGCCGTGTACAAGGGCTTCGGACTAATATAAGCAAGAATCGAGCCAACTTTTAGGATCGTTCTTGCCTCCATGGCGCTGACCCAAAGACTAGAGTTCCGCCAGTCGCAGTCGCTGGTGATGACGCCGCAGCTGATGCAGGCGATCAAGCTGCTGCAGCTGTCGAACCTTGATCTGTCAGCCTTTGTCGAGGAAGAGCTGGAGCGCAATCCGCTGCTGGAACGGGCCGCCGACGGACCGGAGCCGCCGGTGGCCGGCGAGCCCGCCATGGAGCGGCCGGACTACGGCGATTCCGACGGTTCCAGCAGCTATGGGGACGATGGCGACGCCTCCGACAAGGCCGCAGGCCCAGGCGGCGAGGCCGGCTTCGAGCCCGGCCAGGAGGAATGGCTGAACCGCGACCTCGGCAGCCGCGCCGAAATCGAGCAGACGCTCGATACCCGCCTCGACAACGTGTTTTCCGAGGAGCCGGCGGAGGCGGCGGCGCGCGCCGCACAGGATGCGCCGCCATCGGTCTACACCGAATGGGGCGGCGGCGCCTCCAGCGACGACGAGTACAATCTCGAAGCTTTCGTGGCCGCCGAGCTGACGCTTGCCGACCACCTCGCCGAACAGCTCGCGGTGGCGTTCTCGGCGCCGGCGCAGCGCATGATCGGGCAGTATCTGATCGACCTGGTCGACGACGCCGGCTACCTGCCGGCCGATCTCGGCCAGGCCGCCGAGCGGCTCGGTGCGTCGCAGCAAGCGGTCGACGAGGTCGTCGCCGTGCTGCAGAAGTTCGATCCGCCCGGCGTATGCGCGCGAAACCTGAGCGAATGCCTCGCGATCCAGCTGCGCGAGCTCGATCGCTACGATCCGGCGATGCAGGCGCTGGTCGAGCATCTCGACCTGCTCGCCAAGCGCGACATCGCGGCCTTGCGAAAGCTCTGCGGCGTCGACGACGAAGACATCACCGACATGATCGCCGAGATCCGCCGGCTCGACCCGAAGCCCGGACTGAAGTTCGGCACCGCGCGAACGCAAACCATGGTGCCCGACGTCTATGTGCGTCCGGGTCCCGACGGCGGCTGGCATGTCGAGCTCAACAGCGACACTCTGCCGCGCGTGCTGGTCAACCAGACCTATTACGCTGAACTGTCGAAGACGATCCGCAAGGACGGTGACAAGTCGTATTTCACCGATTGCTTGCAGAACGCGACCTGGCTGGTCCGCGCGCTCGATCAGCGCGCCCGCACCATCCTGAAGGTCGCGACCGAAATCGTCCGCCAGCAGGATGGCTTCTTCACTTATGGCGTCGCGCATTTGCGGCCGCTCAATCTGAAGGCGGTCGCGGACGCGATCCAGATGCATGAATCGACGGTGTCGCGCGTCACCGCCAACAAATACATGGCGACCAATCGCGGCAGTTTTGAATTGAAGTATTTTTTCACCGCCTCGATCGCGTCGGCCGACGGCGGCGAGGCGCATTCGGCCGAAGCGGTGCGTCATCACATCAAGCAATTGATCGACGGCGAGGCCGCGTCGGCGATCCTGTCCGACGACACGATCGTGGAACGTTTGCGCGCCTCGGGCATTGATATCGCCCGCCGTACCGTCGCGAAGTATCGCGAGGCGATGCGGATACCATCCTCGGTGCAGCGCCGCCGTGACAAACAGAGCATGCTCGGTAATGCCCTTTCGGCTCCTGCCTCCTCGTCCGACCGGTCGCGCGACACGGCCTCCGTTTAGGTTACTTCTTGAGCGTGACCCCGTTCGGGTACGGACCGGGCCATGCGCTCGTTGCGTTCGCGCCAAATCGGGATAGTCTCAATCTTTCCAGGTCGAACGTCGTCCAGAAAGGGAGGTAACCGGAAGCCCAGCAAGCATCATGCTCCTGCAAGAGTGATCGAGGCATCCAGCAATTGAGGCATCAAATGACCCTTCGAATCTCGGGAAAGAGCATCAGCATCGGCGAGGCGCTTCGCGCGCGCGTCAGCGAGCGCACCGACGAGGTCCTGCGAAAGTATTTTGATGGCAACTATTCGGGTCACATCACGCTGAGCAAGGATGGCTTCGGCTTCCGAACCGATTGCGCGCTGCATCTGGATTCCGGCATCACGCTGGAAGCCGAATCCAACGCCACCGACGCCTATGCCAGCGCGGACGCCGCGCTCTTGATGATCGAGAAGCGCCTGCGCCGCTACAAGAGCCGGCTCAAGGATCGCTCCGCCCGCAAGACCTATGCCGCGACTGCCGCGCTTGCCGAATTGAACGGCGTCGGGCTCGACGCGCCGAGCTACGTCATCGAGGCGCCCGAGAACGAGGACGAGGTCACCGAATACAGCCCGGTGATCATTGCCGAGGCAACCACCGCGCTGAAGCGGCTGTCGGTCAGCGAAGCCGTGATGGAGCTCGATCTGACCGGCGCCTCCTGCCTGGTGTTCCAGCATGGCGGCAGCGGCCGGTTGAACATCATTTACCGCCGTACGGACGGCAATGTCGGCTGGGTCGATCCGCCGGCGGTGAGCCCTTGAGGATAGTTGGCAGATGGCATTGACGTCCGAAGCCGGCCCTGCTTATGGTCCGCCGCCTCTAGGAACAAGGGGGGCGGAACAGGGTTCGCAGGTGTTGGCACCGCCGATACGTTGGAGTAGAAGCCCTGCCAACCGGACCCGGGCTAAGCCCGCATCCCACCTCATCTTCTTGACGCCGCCGCTGTAAAGCCTATTTCGCAACCTGACGGTCATTCACCTCGGAACGTCCCAATGCCGATTACCGATTTGGTCGCACCCGAGGCGATTCTCCCGGCTTTGAAAGTCATCAGCAAGAAGCAGGCGCTGCAGGAACTCGCCGCGCGTGCCTCCGCGCTGACCGGGCAGAATGAGCGCGCCATCTTCGAGGTGCTGCTGCAGCGCGAGAAGCTCGGCACCACGGCGGTCGGCTATGGCGTCGCCATTCCGCACGGCAAGCTGCCCAAGCTGGAGAAGCTGTTCGGCTTCTTCGCCCGCCTCGAACGCCCGATCGATTTCGAGGCGATGGACGGCCAGCCGGTCGATCTGATCTTCCTGCTGCTCGCACCGGAAGGCGCCGGCGCCGACCACCTCAAGGCGCTGGCGCGGATCGCCCGCCTGCTGCGCGACCAGGACGTCGCCAAGAAGCTGCGCGCCTCGCGCGACGCCCAGGCGATCTACTCGGTGCTCGCACTGCCGCCGGCGAGCGCGGCGTAAGTCCGCCTGCCGTACGATTTTGCGGGCGCTTGGCGGCCCGTGGTATAGTTCGTTCATGACGCGAACCGAAGCCCTCAGGAAGCTCCGTGACCAGGCCGATGCCATCAAGGCACTCGGGGCGACTTCGCTGTATCTATTTGGTTCGACTGCGCGCGACGAGGCTCGTGCAGGGAGTGATATTGATCTTTTCGTGGACTACGATCCTCGCAGCCGGTTCAATGCTCTCGACCTGGTCGCGACCAAGCGACTGCTCGAAGAGAGTCTCGGCGTCGAAGTCGATCTCACCACACGCAAAGGACTTCATCCACTGATTCGAGAGCGGATCGAGGCGGAGGCAACGCGGGTTTTCTGAATGATCGTGCGCTCCCCCTTGCTTCGTATCCACGACATGCTCGAAAGCATCCGTGGCATCGAAAAGGCGTTGGCAGGAAAATCCATCCGCGACTACGAGCGCTCGTGGCTGCTGCGCTCCGCAATTGAACGCGGAATCGAAGTCATTTCGGAAGCGAGCCGCCACCTCGGCAGCGAGTTAAAGGCTCAGCACGAGAATGTCCGCTGGAAAGACATCGCAGGCATAGGCAACATCTTGCGGCATGATTACCAGCGCGTTGACGCCACGAGGTCAAGGATGATCTACCACCGCTGAAGGCCGCGCTGTTGGCGCTCAAGGCTTCATTGGAGTAGTCCGTAGCCCGGATGGAGCGAAGCGCAATCCGGAGCTACTCTAACTGCGGATAGTTCAGTCCCGGATTACGCTGCGCTCCATCCGGGCTACGGAGCGTTCGCAAACCTCTCAGCAGATCGTCGGCAGCAGACGGCGAACCTCGTCGAGCAGATCGGGGATTGCCTTCTCGTCATTGGCGAGATGCCGGAGCAGCGCGCTCTGGAACAGGCCGTCGAACAGCGCGTACAGCGCCGCCGGTGACGATGCCGGCCGCTTGTTGCCGAGCTCGGCGTAGCGCGTGGCGATGCGCCAGATCATCGCTTCCAGGCTCTTGTCGATCTCGAGCACGTCCTTGCGGAACGCCGGCTCGAACATCGCCTGCGAGCGCAGATCGTACCAGAGCCGATGCATGCGCGCTTCGTTTTCGAGCGTGGCCGCGAGCTTGGCGAGAAAACCTTCGGTCAATTCGTCGCGGCTGCGTGCTGTCGTCACCACCTCGTCATAGCGCGTCACGCATTTCGCCTTGTAGTGGCGGACGCAGCAGCAGATCAAATCAAGCTTGTCGCTGAAGTAGTAGTGAAACACGCCGTGCGTGAATGCGGAGTTTTGCGCGATCTCGCGCAGGCTGGTGCGCGCGAAGCCGAGCTCGCCAAGCGTCTCCAGCGCGGCCTCCGCGAGCTCGACGCGCCGCGCGTTGAACTTCTCGTCGCGCAGCGCCTCGGCCGCTACAGCCACCCGTTGGGCCGCTCCTGTCGCTTGCCGCGCCATTCCGTGCCTTCCCTCTGCTTCTTCCCTCGAGCAACTATACCGCGGCGACCGCGGCGCGCTCCATCTCTTCACAACCATCCTCTTTGACACTTGTCAAATTCAGACTTGACAAGTGTCAAGTTCCTGGACGAGGGTTGGCGAAATAATTTGGACAACCGTCAAGACGGCTGACCAATCGACGAACCAGGAGGAAATGCACCGCCGGGGCGCGCCAACGCTGCGCCCTGCCGACGCCGGCCGCGATCACCATTGCGCTCCAAATGCGCAGGCCCCGGCCCGCGCTGCCTCTGTCAGCACCACCATCAATCGGCAAGCAAAGGGAGGACTACGTCATGAGTGGGAAGAGCCTTGAAGGCAGGAAAGCCCTGGTCACCGGCGGCGCCCGGGGGATTGGCGCGGCGATCGCGCAGGCATTGGCGCGGTCCGGCGCCGCGGTCATGATCGGTGACATTCTGGATGACGCCGGCAAGGCCAGCGCCGCCGAGATCGCCAAGGCCGGGGTCAAGACCGGCTTCGTCAAGCTCGACGTCACTGACGATGCGCAATGGGAGCGGGCCGCCGCAGCGACGGTCGAAACTCTCGGCGGCTTCGACATCCTGATCAACAATGCGGGCATCGAGATCACGTCGCTGGTCGCCGACATCAAGGCCGAGGACGCGCGCCGCATGTGCGACGTCAACATCGTCGGCACCGTGCTCGGCATGAAGCACGCCTTCCGCGCGATGCGGCCGGGCGGCGCCGCGGGCAAGGGCGGCGCGGTCGTCAATATCGCTTCGGTCGCGGCGACGATCGCCTTCCCGAGCATCGCGGTCTATTCCGGCACCAAATCCGCGGTCGACCGCATGACGCGGGTCGGCGCGATGGAAGCCGGCAAGCTCGGCTATGGCGTGCGCGTCAACTGCATCTATCCAGGCCTGATCCCGACCGACATGGGCCTGCAGCTTGCCAACGACATCGTGAAGATCGGTCTCGCGCCTGACGTCAACGCCGCCGTCGGTTCGGTGGTGGAGCAGACGCCGCTCGGCAAGCTCGCGGAGGTCTCCGACATCGCCGACGCCGCCGTGTTCCTGTGCTCGAACGATGCGCGATTCATCACCGGCATCGGCCTGCCGGTCGATGGCGGCATGGGCATGTAGCAACAAAGCCGACAACAAGCATTTCGGAGGATCGCAATGAGCGACAAGAAGCCCGTCATCGTCTATGGCGCTTCCGGCTATACCGGCCGGCTGGTCTGCGAATATCTGCGCGAGTACAACATCCCCTTCATCGCCGCTGGCCGCAGCGCCGAGAAGCTCAACGCCGCGATGAAGTCGAACGTGGCCGGCATCGAGACCGCCGACTACGAGGTCGTGTCGGTGCCGCACACCGTGGCCGCGCTGACCGAATTGTTCAAGGGCGCCTCGGTGGTGCTCAACACCGTGGGCCCCTTCGCCAAGTTCGGCGGCGAGGTGGTGCAGGCCTGCCTGGCTGCCAGGTGCCACTATACGGATACGACCGGCGAGCAGGACTGGCTGATCACGCTCGAGCACGAGTTTGGCACGAAATTCGCCAATGCCGGCCTGTTGCTGGCGCCGGGCATCGCGCAGATGTACACCACCGGCGAGATCGCCGCGCAGCTGTGCCTGGAAACGCCCGGCCTCGACACACTCGATATCGCCGTGTTCTGGGGCGGCAGCCCGACCATCGCCTCGACGCAGACCATCCTGGTCAACGCCGCGATGGCCAAGGCCTACTACCTGGAGCAGAACAAGTACGTCGAGCATCAGCCCGATGCCGGCCTCTACAACCTCGCCATCCCCGGCCAACACGAGCTGGCGCTGGCGCTGCCGTGGGGCGGCACATCGCACCCGGTGTGGTTCAAGCAGGATCCGCGCGTCGCCAACGTGAAGGTGCTGGGCGGCGTGTTCAATCGCGCGCTGATGCTGGGCGTGCCGCAGATCGTCGCCGCCGCGCTGGAGGCGACCAAGGACATGAAGCCCGACGAGCGCTACGCCGCGCTGGCACAGACCGCTGCCGGCGTGATGAACACCATGCCGCCGCGCGAGAACCCGCGTGTCAACAAGTCGCTGGATTCGGTGTATGCCTCCGGCCCGCTGGGGCGCGCGCACTGCGTCATCTACGGCAACAGCAACTACAAGCAGACCGGCATGTTGCAGGCCTATGCTGCCGCGCACCTGCTGCAGCAGCCGCCCAAGCGCGTAGGCTTCGCCTCCGGCTGTCAGGCGTTCGGTCATCGCGAGCTGCTCGGGCAATTGCGCAGCTTCGGCCTGGTCGGCAAGCCGGTCCTGACCGTGCATGATTGAGCTTGAGCCCCGCCCGGATCGGGGCTCGACACTCCGTTCCCTGAAGCGTTTTCGTTTTGCTCGAAAACGCACCTTCCGCGGGTGACGCAGTAGCGCGTCACCCGCCCCTTGCGCGAGACCTGCCATGCGCTTCATCGATTATCTCGATAAGGGTGCCTCGCTCGGCGCTGACGCGCCATGCCTCACGATGGACGGACGCGACCTCAGCTATGGCGAGGTGCAGCGGCTGAGCTACCGGATCGCGCGCGGGCTCGACCGGTCGGGCATCGCTCCCGGCGAGAAGGTCGCGATCCTGTCCGGCAACGATCCGCTCGCTTTCGCCTGCGTGTTCGGCATCTCGCGCGCGGCTGCCGTGTGGTGTCCGATCAATCCGCGCAACGAGGCGACCGAGAACAAGTTCATCCTCGATCAGTTCGATTGCAGCCTGCTGCTGTTTCATTCCAGCTTTGCGCCGATGGTCGAGGCGGTCCGGCAGGACCTGCCCAAGCTGCGCGCGCTGGTCTGTCTCGACGCCGAGCTGCCGTTCGCGCCGTCATTCGAGCGCTGGCTCGGCGGGCTTACTGATGATGTCTATCAGCGCGCCACGATCGACGATCTCGCGATGATCCCGGGGACCGGCGGCACCACCGGCAAGCCGAAGGGCGTGATGCTGTCGGGACGCAACATCGAGGCGATGACCGCGCTGACTCTGATGGGCTATCCGTTCAAGGGCCGCCCGATTTATCTCGCGCTGGCGCCGCTGACGCATGCCGCCGGCGTGCTCTGTTTCCCGATCATGACGTTGGGCGGCCGGGTCGTGATCATGCACCACCCTGACATCGGCGAGTTCCTGGCGCTGATCGAGCGCTACCGCGTCACCCACACCTTCCTGCCGCCGACCGTGATCTACATGCTGCTCGATCATCCCGGGCTCGACGCGGCCGATCGCAGCTCGCTGCAATGCTTCTGGTACGGCGCGGCACCGATCTCGGCGACGCGGCTAGCGGAAGCCTTGAAGCGGATCGGGCCTATGGCGCAGCTGTTCGGCCAGACCGAGGCGCCGATGATGATCTCGATGATGCCGCCCGCCGATCACTACAATCCGGACGGCACCATCGCGATGGAGCGACTCTCGTCGGCCGGGCGGATCGGCCCGCTGGTGCAGGCCGGCATCATGGATGGCGACGGCAAGCTGTTGCCGGCGGGATCGCGCGGCGAGATTGTGGTACGCGGCTCGCTGGTGATGGAAGGCTACTACAAGAACCCCGAGGCCACGCGCGAGGCTTCGGCGCATGGCTGGCACCACACCGGCGACATCGGCTACATCGACGGCGACGGCTATCTCTATATCGTCGATCGCGCCAAGGACATGATCATCACCGGCGGCTTCAACGTATATTCGATCGAGGTCGAGAACGCGTTGCGCGCCCACGAGGCGGTGCAGGATTGCGCCGTCATCGGATTGCCTGACGACAAATGGGGCGAGCGGATCGTCGCCGTGGTGCAGCCGCGCGTCGGCCACACTGTCGATGCGAGCGGGCTCGCCGCCTTCGTCAAGCAGCAGATCGGCAGCATCAAGACGCCGAAGCAGATCGAGGTCTGGGACGATCTGCCGCGTTCCAAGGTCGGCAAGGTGCTGAAGCCGGACATCCGCGCGCGGCTGGTGCAACGCTAGCCCGTGCGATCCGATGTCTACCTCTTGCCGTACTCGGTGAAGACGTAGTCGCGATTCTGTACCACCGTGTGGCACGCATGGCCGCACTTCGCGTCGTTTTCCTGGGGCGGATTGTCCGCCGTGGTGGCGGGCCTGAACACATCTGACGCCGCGTCATACTCGAACGCGCCGTATCCCCATCCGCCACTGTCTGCGAACCTCTTGCTGTCCTTGACCATGAAGTCGACGTCATGCTGCGCACCCGGCACCGTCGGTTGACCGGGATACGCCTCCTGCTTCTTCGGGATCCAATGGATCTTCGCCATCTTGGCGCCATCCGGGAACGGCTTGCCATTGCCGGGCACGCCCTCCCGGTAAGCGCCGATCATCACCGGATTGCCCAGGATCACGGCGATGACGCCTTCGTTCTCGCTGATCGCGATCACCGGCCAGTCCTCGTATCCCCTGAACTCGGAGAACGCGAGCCCGTTGGGCACCTGCAGGCTGTACTTGTCCTGCGCGGAAATCGCGACACCTGTCGCGAGGACGGAAATCGACACCGAAGCAACGAGATTGATCAGCGAGCTCTTCTGCATGTTCGCATCTCCTTCAATCGATTTGGCGGCGAATAATTCGTGCTGGAAATTCCTTGTCGCAGTGCTTCTCGCAGGAAGTTATTACAGCACGGAAATGCACAGAGCGAAATGGAGCTGCGGCCATGGTCCGCTGCCCAAGCCTGTGCAATGAATTGCTCAAGTTGAGCGAGCTTTCGCTTGGCGATCGACGACACGAGCACCTATTGACAACCAGCCGATGACACCGGAAGACGGACGCGCGCAACGAACCAGGGATGACTGATGTCCCGCGATTTTCGCCTTGATCGCGTTCCCGTCGACGTTCTCGCTTACGAGCTCGCCGAAGAGAGGGCGAGTGCGCTCGGCCGCATGGGCCGCGCGCTGGAACAGGCACTCGCCAGGCTGCGCGAGTTCGATGCCGCCCATCCGCGCGCTGAAACATCGACGTCAACACAACAGGCACGGCGCCTCCTGGTGCGGGAGGCCGGCCATGCGCTCTGGATGTTCGTGGTGCAGCGGGAAGCCTGCGGGCTGCGCAACAACCGCATGCTGATGCGCGACTACAACGTGCCCGGCGAGGTGCAGCTCAGCATGGGCCCGATGCTCGCCACGTCGACCTCATCGCCATAAAAAATGCGCAGGCCCCCTCGGTGACGAAGCAGGCCCGCGCATTGAATTCGCGGATGCTGAATTCAGCCGTAGATTTGCGTCAGTGGACGCTGACGGCCTGCAGCTCGTTGCTCCACGCATTTGCGACCGCGGCTTCGCGGCTGTCGGTCAGCATGATCGGCGTGCCGTCGGCGGCGTGCAGTGCGAACAGCTTGAGGCCCGGCGCGATCTTCGGCGCTTGCGGAAAGAGATCCGGCACGTCCTCGGAGCGGACCTGCTTCACGTAGGCGATATGACCTTCGCCCAGATGGGCCAGCGCTTCCGGCGTGACGCTCTCGGATTCGATGGTGGTGGTACTCAGTTCACTCATGGTCTCGACTCCTCAGTCAGATAAGCGGTCGAGTCCGCTCGTTGTTTCTATTATTCGTGCTCATTGATAGCGATTGTCTTAATGACCCGTTCAGGTTCCGGCCTGGCCAGGTCGATCGACAACAACCCGTTCTTCAGATCCGCGCCCAGCACATGCATCCCCTCCGCCAGCACGAAGGTGCGCTGGAAGTGGCGCGCGGCGATGCCGCGATGGATGTATTGCCGGGCCTTGTCGTCCTGCTGGCGGCCGCGGATGACGAGCTGATTTTCCTCAATAGTTACATCGAGTTGGTCGCGGGTGAAGCCCGCCACCGCCAGCGTGATGCGCAGCCGCTCAGGCTGCCCGTTGGTACGGTCGCACCGCTCGATGTTGTACGGAGGATAGCCGTCGGCGCCCTTCACGACGCGGTCGAGCGCACGCTCGATCTCGTCGAATCCCAGAAGGAACGGACTGGACAACGATGGAACACGAGACATTACAAAGTCCTCTCGAAGCGACTTTGAGGGGCCCTTGCGGCGCCCCATGCAACCGGCGGGCCGTCTGGCCTCCGGTCAGTGAGGGATATGGGGGCGATCTGGATAGCGTTCAAGCAGCCCCGAAACCAGCCTAAACGCCCGCAACATGGGGGTAAATTCTTCCCGATCGGTTACTCCCCGACGCGCTTGCGGCCATCGGCGGTAAAAAGATGCAGCTTGTCGCGGGGGGCGACGGCCCGGATCCGCTCGCCGATGGCGGGACCCGAGACGCCGGGAACCCGGACGATCACCTCACCGGGCGGCAGCTCGCCCGGATTGGCGGCAACGCCCTGCTCCTCGCGCTGGCGGCTGCCGTAGACGAAGGTCTCGGCGCCGACATGCTCGATCGCCTCGACGGTGAGGCCGAGCGCGACGCCGCCGGATGCGGTCTCGCTCGAGATCACGAAATCCTCCGGCCGGATCCCGACAATGCCGGCGCCGTCGGCGCCCGTGATCTGGGGCTTCAGCTCGTCCGCGCGCAGCGGCATCAGGTTCATCGGCGGGGCGCCGATGAAGGAGGCGACGAAGGTGGTCGCCGGCTTCTGGTAGATGTCCAGCGGATTGCCGACCTGCTCGACCTGGCCGCCGTTCATGACGACGAGGATGTCGGCGAGCGTCATCGCCTCGAGCTGGTCGTGGGTGACGTAGATCGACGTGGTGTTGAGCCGGCGCTGCAGTTTGCGGATCTCGACCCGCATCGCGATGCGCAACTTGGCGTCGAGGTTCGACAGCGGCTCGTCGAACAGGAACACTTTCGGCTGGCGCACGATGGCGCGGCCCATCGCGACGCGCTGGCGCTGGCCGCCGGAAAGCTGGCGCGGCTTGCGCTCCAGCATCGGCGAGAGCTCGAGGACGCGCGCGGCTTCCTCGACGCGGGTCTTGATCTCGGCCTCGGCCATGCCGCGGTTGCGCAGGCCGTAGGCCATGTTGTTGTAGACGCTCATATGCGGATAGAGCGCGTAGTTCTGGAACACCATCGCGATGTCGCGATCAGCAGGCTCGACCTGGTTCACGACGCGGCCGCCGATGTCGATCTCGCCGCCGGTGATGGTCTCGAGCCCCGCGACCATGCGGAGCAGCGTGGACTTGCCGCAGCCGGATGGGCCGACCAGCACGCAGAACTGGCCGTCGCCGACGTCGACATCGACACCCTTGATGGCCTCGAAGCCGCCGGGATAGGTCTTGCGGACGCTGCGCAGCGTGACGTTAGCCATTACTTTTCCGTCTCCACCAATCCGCGCACGAACAGTTTCTGCATCACGACGACGACGAACACCGGCGGCAGCATCGCGAGCAACGCGGTCGCCATCACAATCGGCCATTCGGTCAGCGCGTCCGTCGTCGTGATCATCTTGCGGATGCCGACCTGGATGGTCTGCATGTCGTCGCGCGTGGTGATCAACAGCGGCCAGAGGTACTGATTCCAGCCGAGGATGAAGAGGATCACGAACAGCGCGGCCATGTTGGTGCGCGACAGCGGCAGCAGCGTATCCCAGAAGAAGCGGAACGGGCCTGCGCCGTCGATCCGCGAAGCCTCCAGCAATTCATCCGGCACGGTCATGAAGAACTGGCGGAACAGCAGCGTCGCGGTGGCCGACGCAATCAGCGGCAGCGACAGGCCGGCATAGCTGTCGAGCAGATGCAGATCGGCGACGATCTTGTAGGTCGGATAGATGCGTACCTCGACCGGCAGCATCAACGTGATGAAGATGATCCAGAAGATCGCCATCCGGAACGGAAACCGGAAATACACGATCGCGTAGGCCGAGATGATCGAGATCGCGATTTTGCCGACCGCGATCAAGAGCGCCATGACCAGCGAGTTCAGCATCATGTGGAGCACCGGCTCGCGGGTCGAGCCGCTCGTGCCGACAAACAGCGTCTGGTAGTAGGTCTGGAGGAAATGGCCGCCGGGCAGCAGCGACATCTGGCCGTTGGCGATCACGGCGTTGTCCTGGGTCGAGGCGACCAGCGCGAGATAGACCGGGAAGGCGACGATCGCGATCCCGATCCACAGGATGGCGTGAGCCAGATAGCGCTGGAAGCCTTCCGCCTCGACCATCAGTAGGTCACCTTGCGTTCGACGAAGCGGAACTGGATCGCCGTCAGCATGACGACGATGACCATCAGGATGACCGACTGCGCCGCCGACGAGCCGAGATTGCCGCCGAGCAGGCCGTCCGTATAGACCTTGTAAACCAGCGTCTCGGTCGCCTTGCCGGGACCGCCGCGGGTCATGGTGTCGATGATGCCGAAAGTGTCGAAGAAGGCGTAGACGATGTTGATGACCAAGAGGAAGAAGATGGTCGGCGACAGCAGCGGGAAGATCACGGTCCAGAACCGCCGCATCGGCCGGGCGCCGTCGATCGCGGCGGCCTCGATCACGCTTTTCGGGATGCTCTGCAGCCCGGCGAGGAAGAACAGGAAATTGTAGGAGATCTGCTTCCAGGCCGCGGCGAGGATGATCAGGGCCGCCGCCTGATCGCCGTCGAGCAGCGGATTCCAGTCGATGCCCATGGCGCGCAGATAGCGCGACAGCACGCCGAGCGAGGGGTGCAGCATGAACACCCAGAGTACGCCAACCACCGGCGGGGCCACCGCATAGGGCCAGATCAGCAGCGTGCGATACAGCGTCGAGCCGCGCAGCGGCCTGTCAGCCATCACCGCGAGCAGCAGCGCGAAGGACAGCGATGAGACCGCGATCGCGAACGAGAACACGAAGGTCCGGACGATCGCCGCGAAATAGGCCGGGTCCTTGAACAGCTCGAGATAGTTCTCGAACCAGACGAAGCTGGTGGAGAGGCCGAAGGCGTCCTGCAGCAGGAAGGACTGGATCACCGCCTGCAGGGCCGGCCAGTAGAAAAAGATCAGGACGATCGCGAGTTGCGGGGCAACCAGCGCGTAAGGCAACAGCTTTGACTGGAAAATCGCTTGCTTTTGCATGGGCTCGGAAGAAGGGCAGGCCGCGGATGCGGCCCGCCGGTTGATCGCCCTAAAGCGCGATGAGATGAGGTTGGATCGTCATCGCGCCTTAGCTTGTCGTCTGGGCATGGTGGAAAACCGCTTCGCGCTTGTCCGGTTCATGCCCGAAGGCATCATGTCAGCGGACGGCGGTCTTTTCAAACTGCCGCAGCATCTGGTTGCCGCGCTCGACGGCGGCGTCCAGCGCCTGCTTGGCGGTCTTCTTGCCGGCCAGCGCCTGCTCGATCTCCTCCGACCACATGTCGCGCAGCTGCACCATGTTGCCGAGGCGCAGACCGCGGGAATTCGCGGTCGGCTCCTTGTTGGTGAGCTCGAGCAGCGGGGTCTCGAGATAGGGCTGGTCGTTGTAGAAGCCTTCTTCCTTGGCCTTGGCATAGGCGGCCTTGGTGATCGGCAGATAGCCCGAGGCCTTGTGGATCCAGACCTGGCGGTCGGTGTCCGAGAGGAAGGTCAGGAACCTGGCCACGCCCTTGTATTCCTCGGCCGACTTGCCGCCCATCACCCAGAGCGAGGCGCCGCCGATGATCGAGTTCTGCGGCGCGCCCTTGGCGTCGGGATAATACGGCATCGGCGCCGCGGTGAAGTTGAACTTGGCCTGCGCCTTGACGTTGCCGAAGAAGGCCGACGAGGTCAGGTAGATCGGGCATTCGCCCGAGGTGAAGCGGCCTTCGCCGGTGTTGGTGCGGCCGGCATAGTCGTAGGTCTTGTCCTTCTGCAGCTCGACGAGGCTCTCGAGATGCTTGACCTGCAGCGGGCCGTTGAATTCGAGCACGGTGTCGAAGCCGTCGAGGCCATTGGCCTTGCTGGCGAGCGGCACATTGTGCCAGGCCGAGAGCTGTTCGAGATTGACCCAGGTGACCCACGAGCCGGAGAAGCCGCAGGTGTTATAGCCGGCTGCCTTCAGCTTCTTGGCGTCGTCGAACACTTGCGGCCAGGTCTTCGGAATCTCCGCGATGTTGGCCTTCTTCAGCGCATCGAGATTGATCCACATCACCGTCGACGACGAGTTGAAGGGGAACGACAGCATCTCGCCCTTGGAGGTCGAGTAGTAGCCGGTGATCGCGGGCAGATAGACGCCCGGATCGAACTTCTCGCCGGCGTCGGCCATCAGCTTGTAGACCGGTTTGACGGCGCCGGTGGCGGCCATCATCGTCGCGGTGCCGACCTCGAACACCTGCATGATATGCGGCGCGTTGCCGGCGCGGAACGCGGCGATGCCGGCGTTCATGGTGTCGGCGTAGCCGCCCTTGTAGGTCGGGATCACCTTGTAGTCGGATTGCGAGGCGTTGAAGTCGTTGGCCAGCTTGACGATGACGTCGTTGTTGGCGCCGGTCATCGCGTGCCACCACTGGATCTCGGTCACCGCGAACGCGGGCGACGCGAATGCAAGCGCGGCAGCGGCTGCCGCGGCAGCGCCTAGTCGTCGAAAGAACATCAAAACCCCTCCCAATTGGAACATCATCTTTCGTTGCGCGCGTTATCAGCGCCGGATGACGTTCAAATGACCGTATAAACGAAAGTCATGGTAGGGGGGAAGCCGAAGCGAAGGGAAGCGGTAAAAAAGGCGAAGACCGCAGCCGGCTCCGTGCGGTGCAGCGCCAAACGCGACGTTGCACCGCAGTGTTGATGCGTCGGCCGGTTCGATACGGGCCGACGCTCCAGCTTTGTCCTGACGCGAACCGGTGCGCATCCCGCATCGCGTGCGGGACAGGCTCGAAAACGCCTTTAGCGCTTGCGCTGGGGACCGCAGACCACGCCCTTCTCAACCAGGCCGTTGATCTCGTCCTTCGAGTAGCCGAACTCGCCGAGCACTTCCGCGGCGTGCTGGCTGAACTTCGGCGGCGTCCGGCGCAGGTTCGGCTTGGTGCGTTCGAGGCGGATCGGCGAGGCGACGCCCTTGTACCAATCCTTCTCGATGACGTCGCCGCGATGAATGGTGTGCGGGTTGGTCAGCGCCTGGTCGATCTTCTGCACCGGGCCAGCCGGCAGGCCGGCGGCGAGCAGCCGGTTGCACAGCTGCTCGGCCTCGTGCTGGCTGAACACCGCGGCCAGCTCGACGCGGAGCGCATCGCGGTTGGCGATGCGCTCCTTGTTGCGGGCAAAGCGCGGGTCGGTGCCGAGCTCGGGCTTGCCGATCTCCTTGGCGAGCTTGCGGAAGGTTCCGTCATTGCCGACGCCGATGAAGATGTTGTCGGTCTTGGTCGGGAAGATCGCGTACGGAACGAGGTTGGGATGCTCGTTGCCGGTGAGCGACGGCGGCTTGCCGTGCATGAAGTAGTTCGCGGTGTGCGGATGCATGATCGCGAGCCCGGTCTCGTACAGCGTCGTCTCGATGAACTGGCCGAGCCCCGAGCGCTGCCGCTCCGACAGCGCCATCAGGATGCCGATCGTGGCGTAGAGCCCGGTGGTGATGTCGACCAGCGGCACGCCGATCCGCATCGGGCCGCTCTCCGGCGAGCCGGTCGCCGCGATCATGCCGGTCATCGCCTGGATGATCGCGTCATAGCCGGGATTGCCGCCGCGCGGGCCGTCGGCGCCGAAGCCGGAGATCCGGCAATGCACGAGGCGCGGAAATTTCGCGCGCAGCACGTCGTTGCCGATGCCCCATTTGTCGAGCGTGCCGGGCTTGAAATTCTCGATCAGCACGTCGGCGGTCTCGAGCATCTTCATCAGCACCGCGCGTCCGCCCTCGGAAGCGAGGTCGAGGCCGATCGAGCGCTTGTTGCGGTTGATGCCGACGAAATAGGCCGCGTCTTCTTCGTGGAAGGGAGGACCCCAGTCTCGCACCTCGTCGCCGGCGGGCGGCTCGACCTTGATCACGTCGGCGCCGTGGTCGGCGAGAATCTGGGTGCAATACGGACCGCCGAGCACGCGCGTCAGATCGATCACGCGCAGGCCGGTCATCGCGCCCGTAGCCGCTGGGGTATTCATGGAAGCAACCTTCGCTCAGTTGGGATCAGATAACGAGGGTCCCAGAGCTAACGGTCTTCAGCCGGGGCAGCAATGCTTCCGTCGGCGCAGGCCCATGCAGCAGGCGGCGCATGCGTTCGCCAAGCGAACCAGCCGCTGAAAGAGCAATGGTCCGCCACGTGTTGCGGCGGACCATTGCGTGATGTGGAATTAGACGACGCTCAGCTTGACGTCGACATTGCCACGGGTCGCGTTGGAATAGGGGCACACATGGTGGGCCTTCTCGACCAGCGCTTCGGCATCGTTGCGCGCAAGGCCGGGCAGCGACACCGCGAGCTCGACGGCGAGGCCGAAGCCGCCTTCCGAGCGCGGGCCGATGCCGACCGTCGAGGTCACCGAGGCGTCGGCGGGAACCTTGGGGCCGCCCTGCGAGGCCACGAACTTCATCGCGCCGATGAAGCAGGCGGCATAGCCGGCCGCGAACAGCTGCTCCGGATTGTTGCCGGCGCCGCCGCCGCCACCGAGCTCCTTCGGGGTCGTGAGCTTGACGTCGAGTGCGCCGTCGAGCGTCGCCGCATGGCCGTCGCGGCCGCCGGTTGCCTTGGCGCTGGTCTTGTAGAGCACGTTCACAGACATCGTGGTCTCCCTTGGTGGGTTGGGCTTGAATTCGATGACGCATGTATTGCACGCAAATAGATTGCGCACAATATAAAATATGCGGTCTCACATTTAATTGTTCGCAATTGAATCCGCGGTCCCGTGAGCCCAGAATGACCCGGAAACGAGATGGATTCGATGGGAATCATGGCCAGGAAACCGACGGCCGCGGATCAGGCGCTGCGGCTCGACAATCAGATCTGCTTTGCGGTCTATTCGACCGCGCACGCCTTCAACCGCGTCTACAAGCCGCTGCTCGACCGGCTCGGGCTGACCTATCCGCAGTATCTCGTGATGCTGGCGCTGTGGGAGCGCGACGACGTCGCGGTGAAGGACCTCGGCGAGCGCCTGTTCCTGGATTCCGGAACGCTGACGCCGCTCTTGAAGCGGCTGGAGGCGGCGGAGTTGATCAAACGGACCCGCAGCACCGCGGACGAGCGGGTGGTGCTGATCGCGCTGACGCCGCAGGGCCACGCGCTGCGCGAAAAGGCCAAGGCCGTGCCGCAGTCGATCCTCGCGGCCTCGGACTGCACCGTCGGCGAACTGATGGCGATGAAGGACGAGATCGTCGCGCTGCGCGACCGGCTGAATGCGGTGCTGGGGGAGTAGGGGCGGTCGGGGCGGTTAGAGGCGCTTCTTGGCGAAGGCGCGGCCGGATGCGGACTTCAGATATTTTCAAAAGCGACGGCCTGCTTCTCGTCGCTGAAAGCGACGTAGGTCTTGAGCCGCCACGGTCCAAATTTGGATGTATGGGGCACTTCCCCGGCATTGTGCTTAGCCAGTCTAGCCCGCAGATCGGTAATCCGGACATAGAAGTGCAGGCAATCAAGGCTCTCGAGAATGTAAACGTATTTCATCTGTTCCCCCCAACACACGGCTGATGGGGTGGATGCTAACGCATTCGGATTTCGGAGAGAGCCCGGCTCCGCCCTTTGGGCTACGCCGCGGCAGCCTTCGCTCACTTCGCTACGATGGACTATTCGGGCTTGCCGAGCCGAAGCTCGCGAAGGCTGGTGGAGCCAGGCGGGATCGAACCGCCGACCTCTTGCATGCCATGCAAGCGCTCTCCCAGCTGAGCTATGGCCCCTTATCCAGTTGGGATGATCCTGGGGGATCGATCCCGGTCCGCGCGGCCTGGACGACTCGCGCGGCAGCACCGTTGATCATAGATCGGCGCCGATCTCAAGTCTCTTCGTCGCCTCCGACGTCACCAATGATGTCGGTCACGTCCTCATCGCCCTCTTCCTCGTCGGCGATGAAGGTCGAATCGTCGTCGTCATCGTCGTCGATGGTCTCATCGACCTCGATATCGTCCTCGGATTCGGGAACCTGGGCCTTGACCTTCCCGGTGTTCTCCTCGGCATCGGCCTCCTCGAGCGAGACCATCTCCTCGGCCTCGGCGGGCTCCGGCATGTCGGCTGCGGTCGCAGGCGAACTGACGGTGGCGCCACGGCCCCGCGGCGGGGCGATCGGCGCGATCGGCACGACTTCGCCGGTATAGGGCGAGATCACCGGATTCTTGTTGAGGTCGTAGAACTTCTTGCCCGTGGTCGGGCAAATGCGCTTGGTTCCGAGCTCGGACTTGGCCACGTGGTAATCCCAGAATTTTCCTGAAAAACGGAGCTTCACTTGGCTAGTTGAGGAGCCGCTGTCAATAGCGGTCTGCGCGCATTTGACGGGCGCGTGACGCGGTGTTGCCTATGTGATACCTGCCGCGACGCGAGAGGACACAATCTTGGCCCATTCTGACACCCCGACCTCGCTGGACTCGCGCGCGTGCGGCCCCCTGGCCGGCACGGTCCGCGTTCCCGGCGACAAATCGATTTCCCACCGCGCCCTGATCCTGGGGGCGCTTTCGGTCGGCGAAACCCGCATTTCCGGCCTCCTGGAGGGCGAGGACGTCCTCAATACCGCCAAATCCATGCGCGCGCTCGGCGCCAAAGTGGAGCGGTCGGCGCCGTTTACCTGGTCGGTGTCCGGCGTCGGGGTCGGCGGCTTCGCCCAGCCTGCCGCGCCGCTCGATTTCGGCAACTCCGGCACCGGCTGCCGGCTGGTGATGGGCGCGGTGGCCGGTTGCCCGATCGCCGCCATTTTCGACGGCGACGCCTCGCTGCGCTCGCGGCCGATGCGCCGCATCCTCGACCCGCTGGAGCTGATGGGCGCCCGAACCAGCGACATAAGGGAGGGCGGCCGGCTGCCGCTCACCCTGCACGGCGCCCGCTATCCGGTGCCGATCGTCTACAAGACGCCGGTCGCCTCGGCCCAGA
Organism: Bradyrhizobium sp. KZN70725; assembly: GCF_055264925.1. Classification (NCBI taxonomy): domain Bacteria; kingdom Pseudomonadati; phylum Pseudomonadota; class Alphaproteobacteria; order Hyphomicrobiales; family Nitrobacteraceae; genus Bradyrhizobium; species Bradyrhizobium sp. KZN70725. The sequence goes on along the minus strand of NZ_JBUYWT010000006.1, from coordinate 42,573 downwards.
TCAAGTCCGCGGTGTTGCTGGCGGGGCTCTCCGCGCCCGGCATCACGACGGTGATCGAGCAGGAGGCAAGCCGCGACCACACCGAGCTGATGCTGAAGCATTTCGGCGCCGAGATATCCTCCGAGCAGGAAGGCAGCCACGGCAGGCGAATCTCGCTGCACGGCGAGCCCGAGCTGCACGGCGCCAACGTCGTGGTGCCCGCCGATCCGTCCTCCGCGTCATTCCCGATCGTGGCCGCACTGATCGTCGAAGGGTCCGATGTCGTGTTCTCAGACGTGATGACCAATCCGCTGCGCACCGGCCTGTTCACCACGCTGCGCGAGATGGGCGCCTCGATCGAGGAGAGCGATGTGCGCGGCGATGCCGGCGAGCCGATGGCGCAGCTGCGTGTGCGCGCCTCGAAGCTGAAGGGTGTCGAAGTGCCGCCGGAGCGCGCGCCGTCGATGATCGACGAGTATCTGGTGCTGGCGGTCGCGGCCGCCTTCGCCGAGGGCACCACGATCATGCGCGGCCTGCAGGAGCTGCGCGTCAAGGAATCCGACCGCCTTGAAGCCACCGCCGACATGCTGCGGGTCAACGGCGTCAAGGTCGAGGTCTCCGGCGACGATCTGATCGTCGAGGGCCGCGGCCATGTTCCAGGCGGCGGCCTCGTTGCCACCCATATGGATCATCGCATCGCGATGTCGGCGCTGGTGATGGGCTGCGCCTCCGATCGGCCGGTGAAAATCGACGATACCGCCTTCATCGCCACCAGTTTTCCGGATTTCATCCCGATGATGCGCGCGCTCGGAGCTGATTTCGCATGATCATCGCCATCGACGGACCCGCCGCCTCGGGCAAGGGCACGCTTGGCAAGCGGCTCGCCCACCACTACGGCTATCGTCATCTCGACACCGGCGTGATCTACCGTGCGGTGGCCTATGCGATGATTCAAGCTGGTGCCGAGCTCAGCAACGAGGTGCTGGCCGTGGCCGCGGCGCTCGAGCTCGACCCCGAAAAGTTCGGCAATCCGATCCTGAAGACCCAGAAGGTCGGCGATGCCGCCTCCGTGGTGTCGGCGATTCCGCAGGTTCGTGAGGTGCTGGTGAACTTCCAGCGCCAGTTTGCCGCCGATCCGCCCGGTGCGGTGCTGGACGGACGCGATATCGGCACCGTGATCTGCCCGGATGCCGACGTGAAGATCTTCGTGGTCGCCGACCCCCGCGTGCGGGCACGGCGGCGCACGCTGGAGGCGCGCGCCCGCGGCGAGGACGCCGACGAAGAGGCGGTGCTCGCCGACATCCTCAAGCGCGACGAGCGAGACAAGAACCGGGCGATTGCACCCTTGCGGCCGGCTCCGGACGCCCACACGCTGGACAATTCGAACCTCGATATCGAGGCCGGCGTGCGTGCCGCCATCGCCATCGTCGAGGCCGCGCGCGCCAGGCGCTAGAATCGCGGGCCGTCGCGTCGCTCTCGGCCCGAAAACCCAGCAAAATGGGGCATTTCCTGCTTGCCGAAAGTCGCATGCAGGGCTATATCAGCGCCGTTCGGAGCAGCATCGACGATGTCGAGGCCGTGTCTGAGCGGGCCGGCGATGGGTTTGAACCAATCTCAAACGAAACCAACGCCGCATCTGGAGGAACGCCCGCTCCCAGGTCTTGCAGTCGATATTTTCGTTTCAGGCTCCGGATCAATCATACGTACCGAACGTGCAGTCTTGCTGCCGGCCCGCTGTTGCACCTCCTGCAATGAGCGGTCGTCAGGGTTTGCGGAACCCCGACACTTCACGCACGGTGCGCCCATCAACCCGAACGGCCGGCGAGATCCCGCATCTGGAGAACAAATGGTTTCGAATTCTGCGTCTTCCTATACTCCCACCCGCGATGACTTCGCGGCGATGCTTGATGAGTCCTTTGCCGGCGGCAATTTGCAGGAAAGCTCGGTCATCAAGGGCAAGGTGGTTGCAATTGAGAAGGACATGGCCGTCATCGACGTCGGCCTGAAGACCGAAGGTCGCGTTGCGCTGCGTGAGTTCGCCGGCCCCGGCCGTGAAAGCGATCTCAAGGTCGGTGACGAAGTCGAGGTGTTCCTCGACCGTATCGAGAATGCGCTGGGCGAAGCCGTGCTGTCGCGCGACAAGGCGCGCCGCGAGGAAAGCTGGGGCAAGCTCGAGAAGGCGTTCCAGAACAACGAAAAGGTCAACGGCGTCATCTTCAACCAGGTCAAGGGCGGCTTCACGGTCGACCTCGACGGTGCGGTGGCCTTCCTGCCGCGCTCGCAGGTCGACATTCGTCCGATCCGCGACGTTGCGCCGCTGATGAACAATTCGCAGCCGTTCCAGATCCTCAAGATGGACCGCCGCCGCGGCAACATCGTGGTGTCGCGCCGCACGGTTCTCGAAGAGACCCGCGCCGAGCAGCGCCAGGAGCTGGTGCAGAACCTCGAAGAGGGTCAGGTGATCGACGGCGTGGTCAAGAACATCACCGATTACGGTGCGTTCGTTGATCTCGGCGGCATCGACGGCCTGCTGCACGTGACCGATATCGCCTGGCGCCGCGTCAACCACCCGACCGAGGTGCTGACCATCGGCCAGACCGTCAAGGTCAAGATCATCAAGATCAACCACGAGACGCACCGCATCTCGCTCGGCATGAAGCAGCTCTTGGATGATCCGTGGCAGGGCATCGAAGGCAAGTACCCGCTGGGTGCCCGCTTCACCGGCCGCGTCACCAACATCACCGACTACGGCGCGTTCGTCGAGCTCGAGCCGGGCATCGAAGGCCTGATCCACGTCTCCGAGATGTCGTGGACCAAGAAGAACATGCACCCCGGCAAGATCGTTTCGACCTCGCAGGAAGTCGAAGTGCAGGTGCTGGAAGTGGATTCGGTCAAGCGCCGCATCTCGCTCGGTCTCAAGCAGACCATGCGCAATCCCTGGGAAGTCTTCGTCGAGAAGTTCCCGGTCGGTTCGGTGGTCGAGGGTGAGGTCAAGAACAAGACCGAGTTCGGTCTGTTCCTCGGTCTCGAGGGCGATGTCGACGGCATGGTCCACCTCTCCGACCTCGACTGGAAGCTTCCGGGCGAGCAGGTCATCGACAACTTCAAGAAGGGCGACATGGTCAAGGCCGTGGTGCTCGATGTCGATGTCGAGAAGGAGCGCATCTCGCTCGGCGTCAAGCAGCTCGAAGGCGACCCCTTCGCCGAGCCGGGCGACGTCAAGAAGGGCGCGGTCGTGACCTGCGAAGTGCTCGAAGTGAAGGAGAGCGGCATCGAGGTCCGGATTTCGGGCACCGAGTTCACCACCTTCATCAAGCGGTCCGAGCTGGCCCGCGACCGCAACGACCAGCGCGCCGAGCGCTTCGCCGTCGGCGAGAAGGTCGATGCCCGCGTCATCCAGTTCGACAAGAAGGCCCGCAAGGTGCAGGTCTCGATCAAGGCGCTGGAAGTCGCCGAAGAGAAGGAAGCCATCGCGCAGTACGGCTCCTCCGATTCGGGTGCGACGCTTGGCGATATCCTCGGCACCGCGCTGAAGAACCGCGGCACCGACAAGTAAGCGTTCGCGCGATTTGAGGCGAACAATCGGGGCCCCGGCGCAAGCCGGGGCCCTTTGCTTTGGGGCATCCGTAGCCCGGATGAAGCGAAGCGAAATCCGGGACTTTCTATCCGTGCTGCTGAAGCCTCCCGGATTACGCTTCGCTTCATCCGGGCTACGGATTTGTCTTCCCCTTCCCCCTGAAAGGACCTGAAAGGTGGAAGGACGGGATGGGGGTCAGCCACAGGCGATGCTGCTCATGGAGAGAGCTGATCCCCACCCGCTTTGCTCTGGCGAGCAAAGCGACCTCCCCTTTTCAAGGGGAGGTTAGGGCGCGGCTGGGATGAAGCGCACGTGCACCCGGGCTACGAGTGCCTCCGAATACCGGGCCTTGTTTTCTTCATATTGCGTCGCAATTGATGTATTTGGCTAAGCTGATAGTGACGCTGCGACTGCAAAACGCGCGGATTGCGCGCTGACCATTTCTGGAGAGATCGGATGTCGCTGGATTCGGACGTGATCGTCGATCGTCGCCGCATCAGGCGCAAACTGACGTTTTGGCGCGTCGCCGCCGCGGTCATTGCGATCGCGGCCATCGTCGGCGTGGGCGTGATCGCCGCCGGCGGGCGCGGCACCTTTTCGACGTCGAACACGATCGCGCGGGTCAATATCGACGGACTGATCCGCAGCGACCAGGATCGCGTCGAGGCGCTGGAGCGGCTCGGAAAGTCGAGCTATGCGGCTGTTGTCGTGCACATCAATTCGCCCGGCGGTACGACCGCGGGCTCCGAGCAGCTTTACGACTCGCTGATGCAGCTGAAGGCGAAGAAGCCGCTTGTCGTCGTGGTCGAGGGATTGGCCGCCTCGGGCGGCTACATCACGGCGATCGCCTCCGATCATATCGTCGCCCAGCAGACCTCGCTGGTCGGCTCGATCGGCGTTCTGTTCCAATATCCGAACGTTTCGGAATTGCTCAAGACTGTCGGCGTGAAGATGGAGGAGATCAAATCTTCCCCGCTGAAGGCCGCGCCGAACGGCTTCGAGCCGACCAGCCCGGAGGCCCGTGCCGCGATCGACGGTCTCGTCAAGGACTCCTATGCATGGTTCCGTGGATTGGTGAAGCAACGGCGCGGCATGGACGATGACCTGCTGGAGAAGGTCGCGGACGGTCGCGTCTTCACCGGCCGGCAGGCGGTCGATCTCAAGCTGGTCGATCAGCTGGGGGACGAGAAGACCGCGATCGCCTGGCTGGTTGCCGAGAAGAAGGTCAAAAGCGACCTGCCGGTGCGCAATTACAAGCTTAATCCGCGGTTCGGCGATCTGACCTTCCTGCGCACGGCGGCGTCCGTGACGCTCGATGCGTTCGGTCTTGGTGCGATCGCGCGGCGGATCGAGCAGGGCGGCGTGGCCGAGGCGGTCGACCGGTTCGGGCTTGACGGCATGCTGGCGCTGTGGAGCCCGGCTGGAACCAACTGATCGGCTGCCAAAGGCGTGCTCGTCAGGCTATTCCCGCTTTGCGGGAATCGCCGCATGCCCCAATTGGGCTATTTGTCACGTGATTTCACGACGCCCTAAATCGATTTAGCGTCTTGACAGTGCACGGCATTTTCACGGAAATGGGTTTCCGCAAGAGCCCGGATCCCACTTTCGATGATCAAATCCGAACTTGTTCAGCGTATCGCCGAGCACAACCCGCACCTCTATCAGCGGGATGTCGAGAACATTGTGAATGCGATTCTCGATGAAATCGTCGCAGCGCTGGCACGTGGCGACCGTGTCGAGTTGCGCGGTTTTGGCGCATTCTCGGTGAAGCACCGCCCGGCGCGCGCCGGCCGCAATCCACGCACCGGCGAGCATGTGCCGGTCGACCAGAAGAGCGTGCCGTTCTTCAAGACCGGCAAGGAAATGCGCGAGCGCCTCAACCGCGACGTGACCGAGGCGGGCGCCGCCAAGGTCGATGCGCCCAAGGCTGATGCTTAAGGCCGACGCCTAAGGCGCGACGTCAGGCGTTGCCGTGTTGCGGGCGATATGCCCGCATTTGCTCCATCGCTGCGAGAGATGGTCATGCGAAAGTTCTTCACGGCAGTGGTCGTCGTTCCGCTCGGTCTGATCTTCATCATTTTTGCAGTCGCTAACCGTCACTGGGTGACGGTGTCGTTTGATCCCTTCAATTCGGTGACCCCGACGGTTGCGGTCACGCTGCCGTTGTTCGTCGTCATCATCGCCTCCGCGATCCTGGGCGTGATCGCGGGCGGCATCGGAACCTGGTTCAAGCAAGGGCGCTGGCGCCGCGCGGCCCGGCAGCACGAGGCTGACGCCCGCCATGTCCGCGCCGAGCTCGCCGACCTCAAGGCCGCCGCCTCCCGGGACGACGCGCAGCGCCGTCCGGCCCCGGCGCAACTCGGCTTTTACGGGGCCGCCGGGCGAGACAAGCAGGGCGCGACGTTGTAGAACCCGCCCCACCGGACCAGGGTTCACCCCGGTTCCGGTCGCCCGACAACCCGTTTTGAGACCCGTTTCGAGACCATGCCCCTGCTCGTCAAAATCTGCGGCCTGTCCACGCGCGAGACGCTCGACGTCGCGCTTGAAGGCGGTGCCGATATGGTGGGGTTCGTATTCTTTCCGCCGTCGCCGCGTCACATCAGCCTCGAGACCGCGCGCGAGCTTGGCAGCCGCGCCAAGGGCCGCGCCGTCAAGGTCGCCCTCACCGTCGATGCCGACGATGCGATCCTGGAAAACATCGTCGAGACGCTGCGGCCGGATATCCTGCAATTGCATGGCAAGGAGACCACGGCGCGGCTGCGCGACATCAAGGCGAAGTTCGGCCTGCCGCTGATGAAGGCGCTGCCGGTCGAGACGTCGGCCGACCTTGCGCCGCTGCCGGGTTATGCCGGTGTCGCCGATCGCATCCTGTTCGATGCCCGCGCGCCGAAGGATGCCACGCGGCCGGGTGGCCTCGGCGCGCCCTTCGATTGGCACGTGCTGGAAAATCTCGATCTTGCGCTGCCCTACATGGTCTCCGGCGGGCTCAACGCCGACAACGTCACTGAAGCCGTCCGCGTCACGCGCGCCGGCGGCGTCGATGTCTCGTCGGGCGTCGAGCGCACGCCCGGTGTCAAGGATCCCGAATTGATCCGCGCCTTCATCCGCGCCGCGCGCGCAATCCAGCATTCTTCACCTCTCCCCGTTCACGGGGAGAGGTCGACCGCGCAACGCGCGGGCGGGTGAGGGGCGCTGCAACGATGATCGAGCAATTGGAGAAACCCCTCACCCCAGCCCTCTCCCCGCAAGAGCGGGGCGAGGGAACGGAAACAGCGCCGCAAGCCGGCAAGAAGAACTGATGGTTCGATGAATCCAAACCTGCCCAATTCCTTCCGCAGCGGTCCCGACGAGCGCGGGCATTTCGGCATTTTCGGCGGACGCTTCGTTGCGGAAACGCTGATGCCGCTGATCCTCGATCTCGAAAAAGCCTATGCCGACGCCAAGGCCGATCCGGCGTTCCAGGCCGAGATGAATGTCTATCTGAAGGATTATGTCGGCCGGCCCTCGCCGCTCTATTTCGCCGAGCGGCTCACCGAGCATCTCGGCGGCGCCAAGATCTATCTGAAGCGCGAGGAGCTCAACCACACCGGTTCGCACAAGGTCAACAATGTGCTCGGCCAGATCATGGTCGCGCGCCGCATGGGCAAGAAGCGCATCATCGCCGAGACCGGCGCCGGCCAGCATGGCGTGGCGACGGCGACGCTGTGCGCGCGGTTCGGGCTCGAATGCGTGGTCTATATGGGCGCGGTCGACGTCGAGCGGCAGCAGCCGAACGTGATCCGCATGGAGATGCTGGGCGCCAAGGTCGTCCCGGTGCAGTCGGGCGCGCGCACGCTGAAGGACGCGATGAACGACGCGCTGCGCGATTGGGTCACCAACGTGCACAACACCTTCTATTGCATCGGCACGGTGGCGGGTCCGCACCCCTATCCGATGATGGTGCGCGACTTCCAGTCGATCATCGGCCACGAGACACGCAAGCAGATGCAGGAGGCCGAGGGCCGCCTGCCGGATTCGCTGATCGCCTGCATCGGCGGCGGCTCCAATGCGATGGGCCTGTTCCATCCGTTCCTCGACGATCCCTTGATCGAGATTTTCGGCGTCGAGGCTGCCGGTCACGGACTGACGCAGCTGCATGCCGCTTCGCTGGCCGGCGGCCGTCCCGGCGTGCTGCATGGCAACCGCACCTATCTCTTGATGGACGCCGACGGCCAGATCGAGGAAGCGCATTCGATCTCGGCCGGCCTCGATTATCCCGGCATCGGCCCGGAGCACGCCTGGCTGCACGAGACCGGCCGCGTGAAATATCTCTCGGCGACCGACGAGGAGGCGCTGGCCGCATTCCAGCTGCTGTCGCGGCTCGAGGGCATCATCCCCGCGCTGGAATCGGCGCACGCCATCGCGAAACTGTCCGAGCTCGCACCGCAGCGACCGAAGGATCACCTGATGGTGGTCAACCTCTCGGGCCGCGGCGACAAGGACGTGCCGCAGGTCGGCGACATCTTGAAGGCGAGGAAGAAGTGACCACCCGTATCGACGCACGTTTCTCCGAGCTGAAGCAGCAGGGCCGCTCCGCTTTCGTCACCTTCGTGATGGCCGGCGATCCCGACGCCAAGACCTCGCTCGACATCCTCAAGGCGCTGCCGAAGGCCGGCGCCGATGTCATCGAGATCGGCATGCCCTTCACCGACCCGATGGCCGATGGCCCGTCGATCCAGGCCGCCGGTCTGCGCGCGCTCAAGGGCGGCATGACGCTGCGCAAGACGCTGGCGATGGTCCGCGACTTCCGCAAGGAGGACAACGCCACGCCGATCGTGCTGATGGGCTACTATAATCCGATCTACATCTACGGCGTCGACCGCTTCCTGGCCGACGCCAAGACCGCCGGCGTCGACGGCCTGATCATCGTCGACCTGCCGCCGGAGGAAGATACCGAGCTCTGCATCCCCGCGATGAAGGCCGGGCTGAACTTCATCCGGCTGGCGACGCCGACCACCGACGACAAGCGGCTGCCGGCGGTGCTCGCCAACACCTCGGGCTTTGTCTATTACGTCTCGATCACCGGCATCACCGGCGCCGCGACGGCCGATTCGAAGGTGGTCGCGGAAGCCGTGGCCCGCATCAAGCGGCACACCAAGCTGCCGGTCTGCGTCGGCTTCGGCATCCGCACCCCGGAGACGGCGCGCGCGATCGCCGAGAACGCCAACGGCGCGGTGGTCGGCACCGCAATCGTCGATGTGGTGCGCGCCAACCTCGATGCCGAGGGCCGTGCGACGCCGAAGACCGTGAGCGCGGTGGCGGACCTGGTGTCGGCGCTGGCGCAGGGGGTCCGGGGCGCCAAGCAGGCCGCTGAATAAGCCACATTTTGCGGCAACAAGGCCGCCGATGGCGGCTTGCCGGGCTCGCCCGGCCCGCCATATATCCAGCTGGTGCGGAACCGATCCGCATTTCGGAGCGAACCATGAATTGGCTCACCAACGTCGTCCGGCCGAAGATCCGCAACATCCTGCGGCGCGAGACGCCGGAAAACCTCTGGATCAAGTGCCCGGATTCCGGGCAGCTCGTGTTCTACAAGGACGTCGAGGCCAACCAGTTCGTGATCCCCGGCTCGAACTACCACATGCGCATGGGCGCGGTGGCGCGCCTGAAGTCGATCTTCGACAACGAGACCTGGTTCGACGTCGCGCTGCCCGAGGTGACGGCGGATCCGCTGAAATTCCGCGACGAGCGCAAATATGTCGACCGCATCAAGGACGCCCGCACCAAGACCGGGCTGAACGACGCGATCAAGGTCGGCTACGGCAAGTTAGAAGGTGCCGGCGTCGTGGTCGCCGTGCAGGATTTCGATTTCATGGGCGGCTCGCTCGGCATGGCCGCCGGTGAAGCCATGGTGCGCGGGCTCGAACTCGCGGTCGAGAAGAAGTCGCCCTTCATCGTGTTCGCCGCATCCGGCGGCGCGCGGATGCAGGAAGGCATCTTGTCGCTGATGCAGATGCCGCGCACCACCGTCGGCGTGCAGATGCTGCGCGAGGCGCGCCAGCCCTACATCGTGGTGCTGACCAATCCGACCACCGGCGGTGTCACCGCGTCCTATGCGATGCTCGGCGACATCCAGATCGCCGAGCCCGGTGCGCTGATCGGCTTTGCCGGCGCGCGCGTGATCGAGCAGACCATCCGCGAAAAGCTGCCGGACGGCTTTCAGCGCGCCGAATATCTGCGCGAGCATGGCATGGTCGACATGGTGGTGCACCGCCACGAGATGAAGGCCACGCTGGCGCGGCTGTGCCGCCTGCTGACCAAGGCGCCGGCGCTCGAATCCGCATCGAAGCCCACGGCCGCGGTCATCGAGCCGGCCCAGATCGTCACGGCGCCGGAGACGGTGCCGGCCGCGCCGCACGCGTGACCGCGAGCGCCGTCCCATCGCAAGCCTCGTTTGAGGCGTTGATCGCGCGGATATCGGCGCTGCATCCCAAGCGCATCGATCTCAGCCTCGATCGCATGCGCGGCCTGATGGAGCGGCTCGATCATCCCGAGCGCAAGCTGCCGCCGGTGATCCATGTCGCCGGCACCAACGGCAAGGGCTCGACCATCGCCTATCTGCGCGCGATTCTCGAAGCCGCCGGCCTGCGCGTGCACGTCTTCACCTCGCCCTATCTGGTGCGGATCAACGAATGCTACCGGCTGGGCGCCGTCGGCGGCGGCAAGCTGGTCGGCGACGAAGAGCTGCGCGAGACGTTCGAGCACTGCGAGCGCATCAACGCCGATAGTCCCATCACCATCTTCGAGATGGAAACGGCGGTGGCGTTCTGCCTGTTCGCCAAGCATCCGGCCGACGTCGCATTGCTCGAAGTCGGGCTCGGCGGCCGGCTCGATTCGACCAATGTGGTCGAGGCGCCGCTCGCCTCGGTGATCGCACCGGTGAGCATGGACCACATGGAATTCCTCGGCGACAATCTGATGGCGATCGCCGGCGAGAAGGCCGCGATCATCAATCGCAAGGTGCCGGTGGTGTGTGCCGAGCAGGCGCCGGATGCGATGGCCGTGATCGAGGCGCAGGCGAACCGCATGCGCGCGCCGCTGCATGCGGCCGGCCAGCAATGGCATGTCGGCGTCGAGCGCGGCCGGCTGGTCTATCAGGACGAGCGCGGCCTGCTGGATCTCGCCGCGCCGAAACTGTTCGGCCGGCACCAGTTCGACAATGCGGGCCTTGCGATCGCGACCCTGCGCGCGATCGACGCATTCAAGCTCAACATCGCGGCCTTTGAAGCCGGCATCGTCAATGCGGAATGGCCGGCGCGAATGCAGCGACTGGTTTCCGGCACTCTCGTCGGACAGGGGCCGCAGGGCTCCGAGGTCTGGCTCGACGGCGGACACAATGCCGAGGGCGGCCGCGTCGCGGCGGCTGCGCTCGGCGATCTGGAGGAGCGCGTGTCGCGGCCGCTGGTGGTGATCGTCGGGATGATGGCCAACAAGGATGCCGACGCATTCCTCGCCAATTTCGCCGGACTGACCCGCCACATCATCGCGGTCCCGGTGCCCGGCCGCGACAACGGCATGGCGCCGGACAGACTGGCGGACGCCGCGCGAGCTCTCGGCATGCGGGTCGAGATCGCTGATGGCGTCGCCGCCGCCTTGCGGCGGCTTGCTGCGCTGGCCTATGAGGTGCCGCCGCGGATCCTGATCACGGGCTCGCTGTATCTGGCCGGTCCCGTGCTTGCGGCCAACGGCACGCCTCCTGCATGACAGGTGACGCGTCCCGGATGCGGTGCGCATGAGGGAGGACGAGCATCATGCGTTTTGCTGCGATCGCCGACATCCACGGCAACCATCTCGCGCTCGAAGCCGTACTGTCGGACATCCGCGCGCAGGGCATTTCCGACATCGTCGACCTCGGCGACATGGTGAGCGGGCCGCTCGACGCCCGGCCCACCATCGATACGCTGATGGCGCTCGATGCGGTCCATCTGCTCGGCAATCACGACCGCTACCTGATCGACCGCCCGCATGAGAAAATGGGCTCCTGGGAGCGGCTGACCTATACCCAGCTCGAGCCGCGGCATCTCGACTGGCTGCGCACGCTGCCGGCGAATTCGATCTATCGCGACGAAGTTTTCCTCTGTCATGCAACGCCCCAGAATGACGAGACCTACTGGCTCGAGACGGTGCTGCCGGGCGGCGAAGTCTGCATGTCCCCGCTGGAAGCGATCGAGGCGAGAGCGGCCGGCGTGCCGCAATCGCTGATCCTCTGCGCACACACGCATACCGCGCGCGCCATGCGACTTCGCGACGGCCGGCTGATCGTCAATCCCGGCAGCGTCGGCTCGCCCGGCTATCGCGCCGGCAAGCCGCATCCGCATGTCGTCGAGGCCGGTTCGCCCGATGCGCGCTATGCGATCCTCGAACAGGTCGATGGTGGCTGGGATGTCACCTTCCGCCACATCCCCTACGACCACGCAGCAATGGCGGCGCTGGCGCGGCAGCACGGCCAGGCCGAACTCGCCTCGGCGCTGGCGACGGGATGGATTCGCTGACTTGCCTAATGGATATGCGCCTCATCCGAGACGCCGACATGCTCGCGATAGACCATCTCCCAGCCCTTCCAGCCGGTGAACAGCAGGATCAGGACCACGATGAACGATAGCGCGAGACCGGTCGGCACGATGGCGGATGCGCCGTGCTCGAAGCGCAAATACCAGTTGTAGAGCGCGATCAGCACCGCGATGACATTGCCGCCGGCGTGCTGCCATGCATCGGAAAGATTGCGGACCTGATCGTCTCCGAGGAGATCGATCACGCCGGCGATGGCGGCGAGCGCGGCCATGATCAAGCCGATGCCAAGCAGCCAGAGCGAGGCGCTGGCCCAGAAGTCAGTGCCCGTCTTCCAGAAAGCGAGATCGGCAACGAAGGTCAAAACAAAGCATACGACTGGAAATGGAATAAGCATCGGATGGATAGGATGTCCCGCGACCTGCGCGGTTGATCTGGGGTTCGACATGGGTCCCTCCTGAGGGCCATTTGATCCCTCAACATCGACTGCCTGTCCGGGTTCCTATTCGCTGCACCGCAACGGCAGTGCCGTTATCCCCTCAACAGCTTCATCGGGTCGGCCGCCTTCTGCTTCAGTTGCTCGAACGAGCATTGCTTCGGCGCCTTGTCCGGACGCCAGCGCAGGATCGAGGTGCCGTGGCGGAAACGATCGCCACTGAAATGGTCGTAGCAGACCTCGATCACGAGCTTCGGCTTCAGCGGACACCATTGCGCCGAGCGCTCGGTCGACCACCGGCTCGGGCCGCCCGGCGCATTCCCGGTAAAGCCGGGCTTTGCAATCAACGGCTCGAGACGGTCGGTGAGCGCCGCCTTGTCCTGTTGCCTGATTGCGGAGGTGAAGCCGACATGATGCAACAAGCCATCGTCGTCATAGAGGCCGAGCAGCAGCGAGCCGACCACTTGGCGGTCGCCGATCCTGTTGGTGGCGTAGCGAAAGCCGCCGACCACACAGTCGGCGCTCCTGAACCTTTTGATCTTCTGCATGCCGTCGCGATTGCCGGCCTGATAGGGCAGGTCCAGGCGCTTGGCGATCACGCCGTCGAAGCCGCCGCCGGATCGCGCCAGCCATTTCCCGGCAAGCGCGTAGCTTGTCGTCGCGGGAGACAGCCGAAAGCTGGAATTGGATTTCAATTGCGACCTGGCGAACGCCTCGAGCTGCGGTCGTCGTTTGCTCAAAGGCTGGCCGGAAAGCTTCTTCATGGTTGGCGCGGCCAAGAGATCGAACGTCAGAAACAAGGCGGGCGTTTCCTGTGCCAGCCGCGTCACCCGGCTGGCGGCAGGGTGGATGCGCTGCAGGAGATCGTCAAAGGAGAACGTTCGGCCGTGCGGCACCACGATCTCGCCGTCGAGCACGAATGACGTTGCCTTCACGCTCAGCGCCGCGGCGACCAGCTCCGGGAAATAGCGGCCGAGATCTTCGCCGGATTTCGAGCGCAGGTCGACTTTGCGGCCTTCGCGTTTCAGCAGGCAGCGGAAGCCGTCCCACTTGGGTTCGTACTGCCACTCCTTCCCGCGCGGGATGGCATCGACCGAGCGCGCCTCCATCGCAACGAGCGGCGTGGACCTGGAAGCGGGCTTTTGACGCGGGGAGGGCAAGTGCCGGGACCTTCAAACGCAACACACACGGTCCCAACGCAAACGGCCGGCGAATCCGCCGGCCGTGCACGAATTTATTAATCAGAAGAAGCGGGATCAGACCGCAGCGGTGATCCACTGCTGCAGCTTGGCCTTCGGCGCGGCGCCGACCTGACGGGACGCCATCTCGCCGCCCTTGAAGATCATCAGGGTCGGGATCGACATCACGCCATACTTCGACGCCGTCTTCGGGCTCTCGTCGACGTTGAGCTTCACGATCTTGACCTTGTCGCCCATCGCGCCGGAAATCTCATCGAGAGCGGGCGCGATCATGCGGCAGGGGCCGCACCACTCGGCCCAGAAGTCGACGACCACCGGCCCGGTCGCCTTGAGCACTTCGGCTTCGAAATCGGCGTCAGAAACCTTGCCAACGGCCATGTGAGTACCTCGTTCGGTTGAGACAAAAGGGCGCGGTTGGGAATCGCGCCCGGGAGCATGGGTCAAACCTATGAACGCCCCCTTGCCGGGTCAAGCTTGCTCACGCCGACATGAACTTATGCCAGGGCGGCGTCCAGCGCGGGGGCGGAAATCTCCATGATTTCAGTCGTTTCGGTCCAGAGCAGGGCGGCCCGCACCGGCAGCTGGGGATAAAGCCTGGCGAGCACCGCGCGGTACAGCGCGAGCTGCCGGACGTAGCCCCTGGGCGCCTCGGCTGCCGTCCTGGGCGGAGCGTGGTTGGTCTTGAAATCGACGATCAGGACGTCGGTCGGCGTCACCACCAGGCGGTCGATCTGGCCCGACACCAGCGCCTTCGGCTGGCCCGGCCGCTCCAGCCGCCCGACGATCGAGACCTCGGCGCGGCTGCCGGGCGCGAACACGGCGGCAAAGCGCGGATCGGCGATCAGGCCGAGCACCTGATCGGCGAGCGCGACCTGCTCCTGTTCGTTCCAGCCGTCGGCATTGCGCGCGAGGTAGCCGAGCGCGGCGGCGCGCCGCCGCTCGAGGGCGACGTCGGGCAGCGACTGCAGCAGCCGGTGCACCAGCGTGCCGCGTTGCAGGGCGCGGGCGCGCAGCTGCACCGATTCGCCGGTTCGGATCGGATGGCTGTCGTCATCAGCCGGATCGGACGGACGCAGCATGCTCGCCGCCGATGCTTCCGGTACGGCCGGAGCCCGCAGCCAGGACGGCAATGCGATCGGCACCGCGGCCGCCGACGCAGTCGCACCGGTGAGATCGGCGACGTCATCCGGCCGCGAATAGCGCATCACCTTGCCGCCTGGCGTCTCCAGCTCCTCGAGCTTGAGCCCGGAATTGGCGAGCCCCTTGGTGATCAGATCGTACCAGGACGATTTCCGCACCGTGTTCATGTTGCCGGGCATGCAGCCGCCGACGATCAGCCGGTCGGCGGCGCGGGTCATCGCGACATAGAGCAGGCGGCGATACTCGTCCTCGGTGTCGCCGAGCATCGCCTTGCGCGCCTCGGCGACGCCGGGCGGATCCTCGGCCTTCTTGCCGGCCCACACCACGACGCCGGGCGCGTTCGGCGCGGCGTTGCCCTGCGGCAGATGGATCAGCCGCAGCCGCTGCGTGTCCGACGGCGAGGTCGTGGTGTCGACCAGGAACACCACCGACGCTTCGAGGCCCTTGGCGCCGTGCACGGTCATGACGCGGACCTCGTCGCGCGAAATCTCCATGTCGCGCTTCACTTCGGTGTCGGCGGCGCGCAGCCAGGCGACAAAGCCCTGCAGCGAGGCCGGCGCCTTGCGCTCGTAGCTCAGCGCAAGCTCGAGGAACTCGTCGAGCGCGTCGTTCGCCTCATGGCCGAGCCGGCGCAGGATGCGCGCCCGCCCGCCATCGCCGCCGAGCAGCCAGGCGTAGAACGCGAACGGCGTCTCCTGGGTGAAGCGGCGCTCGCATTGTTCGAGACGGCGCAGCGCGGCCGAAAATTGCTCATCGGTGGGTGCCTGCGCGGCCAGTGCCTCGCGCAGCGAGCCGCGACGCTGGTACGCCAGCTTGAATAGATCGTCGTCGTCTAGGCCGAACAGCGGGCTCTTCAACGCCACCGCCAGCGCGAGATCGTCCTGCGGCAGCAACAGCGCATCGGCGAGGTTCATCAGGTCGATGATCGCGATGTGCTCGGTCAGCTTCAGCCGGTCGGCGCCGGCGACCGGGATGCCCGCGTGCTTCAGCGCCTGGATCACCGCGTCGAAGGCGTTGCCGCGCCGCCGCACCAGGATCAGCATGTCGCCGTAGCTGAGCGGCCGCCGTCCGCCGGTGCTGCCGGTCATGGTGCCGCTGGCAACGAGGCCCTTGATCTCGGCCTGGATGCGACGCGCCAGTTTCACCTCGGGGCTGGTCACCGACACGCCGTCGAACGGCGCGCGCCAGCCCTCGATATCCTGGCGATCGTCGGCCACGGCGAGATCCCAGAGCTCGATCTGGCTGGGGCCGGCATCGGCCATCGCGTTGTGGATCGGGTAGCCGTTCTCGATCGCATGAATGCTGCGGAAGATCTCCTGCTCGCGGAACACATGGTCGACCGAATGCAGGATCACCGGCCCCGAGCGGAACGAATAGGTGAATGACACCGGGTCGAATTTCAGCCCGGCTTCCTCGAACCGCCGCTTCAGCTCGCGCCGGCGCAGGTCGAATTCGCGCGGCGCCGCGCCCTGGAACGAGAAGATCGACTGCTTCTCGTCGCCGACCGCGAACACGGTGCGCACCAGGCCGTCGCGCGCGCCGGCGCCGGAGGTGAATTCCGAGATGATGTGCGCGACGATGTCCCATTGCCGCGGGCTCGTATCCTGCGCCTCGTCGATCAGCACGTGATCGACGCCGCGGTCGAGCTTGTAATGCACCCAGCCCGACGAGACGCGGTCGAGCATCGCCAGCGTCTTGTCGATCAGATCGTCATAGTCGAGCAGGCCGCGTTCCACCTTCTCGCGCCGGTAGTGCGCGGCGGCCGCGGTCGCGATGTGGATCAGCGCCTCGGTGCGGTCGCGCGCGACCACGGCGCGGCGGCGCTCGATCAACGGACCGAGACGGTCGATCTCCGCCTCGAACCGACGGCCCGCGACCGCATTCTTCTTGATGAAACTGTTGGTGACGACAGACGCGCGCGGGGCGCGTTCATCGGTCAGGAAGACGCCGAGATATTCGTCGACCTGCGCTGCACCGGTGAAGGTCAGCGCGCTCCGCAGCCGTTCGGCCTGCTTCTGATCCGCCTTGCTGCTGGTATCGAGCAGCGTCGCCATCTCCTTCCAGCTCGCGCGCGGCAGGTTCGGCCCGTCGACGATCTCGCGCTCGACCTCCTCGATGCGATCATCGGCGGAGACGCCGAGCGCGGCCGACATCTGCGCTGCGGCGGCCGCGGCGTTGCCGGCGGCATCGGTCCAGGCCATGAAATGGTCGCGGCTGAGGCAGGCCTCGCGGACCACCTCCTTGAAAGTGACGTCGGCGGCATTTGCCATCGCCGTCCGCAGCGCGCGGCCGATCGGACTGTCGGGAATCCGCGAGGCTTCGAGGAACACCGCGAGATTGGCGCGCTCCATCATCTCGTTCTGGTCGCGGTCGTCGAGCACGGCAAAGCGCGCCGGCACGTTGGCCTCGAACGGAAACTGCTGCAGCAGGCGGGTGCACAGCGCGTGGATGGTCTGCACCTTCAAGCCGCCGGGGGTCTCCAGCGCGCAGGCAAACAGTTTGCGCGCCTCGCGCCGCAACGTGGCGGAAGGATGGGCAATGCCGGCCTCGCGGATCGCGGCGTCGAGCCCGGCGTCGTCGAGCGTCACCCAATGGCCGAGCGTCGTGAACACGCGCTCGGCCATGTTCGCGGCAGCCGCCTTGGTGAAGGTGATGCAGAGGATCTTTTCCGGCGGCACTCCCGACAGCAGCAGGCGGATGACGCGCTGCACCAGCACATGGGTCTTGCCCGAGCCGGCGTTGGCCGACACGAAGGTCGACGCTTTCGGATCGGACGCGCGCGCCTGCGCGTCGCGCACGGCGGGCGGAATCGGACGGGGCGCCTTCACCATTCCTCGATCCCCAGGCCGCCGGCGGCGGACCATTCCTTGATGCGTGCGAGGTCGTCATAGGCGCCGTAGCGGTTCGCCCACATCGAGAGGTTCAGCGAGGTGTAGGCCTGCTGCTCGTCGTCGAAGGCGCGGATCAGGGCCTCGAGCTTGCGCCGCGCGCTGTCGGCGGCCTCATCGGGCGGCTGCGGCGTGTCGTTGGTCTTGATCTTCAGCTCCAGCGAACGCTGCTCTCCCGGCGGATTGTTGCCGCTCAGCCTGACATAGACGAGGTCGCCGACCGAGGAGTCGGCCGGGATGTCGACAAAGCCGCCCTCGCGCAGGATCGCGGCTTCCAGGGTGAGCTGCGGCGACAGGCCCATGCGCACCTGCTTGCCGGTCGGCGGCTGGCCGGTCTTGTAGTCGAGGATCGCAAAGCTGCCGTCATCGCGCCGCTCGATGCGGTCGGCGCGCGCCGAGAGCGTGAAGGTCCTGGCATCGTCGAGCGGGATGCCGATCTCGCCGCGGATCTCGGCCTTGATGGCCTCGATCTGGCCGCGCCGGGCCTGCTCCCATTCGGCAAACCATGTTGCGATGCGCTGGAAGCGCGGCCACCACAGCGCTCGCGCCTCGGGCCGCTCCATCAGCGGCGCAAAATATTTGGCCCCGATCTCGCGCAACGTGAGCAGGGTGTTGGCAGGCAGCGCGTCGGCATAGACCTGCGTGAACTCGCCGAGCGCCTCGTGGATCGCCGAGCCGCGATCGGCCGCCGACAACGGCATGTCGACGGGGTCGAGCGGATCGAGCCGCAGGATGTAGCGCGCATAGATCGTGTAGGGATCGCGCAGCCAGTCCTCGATCGCGGTGACAGACATCTTCAGCGGACGTGCCTCGCGCGGCGGCCGCGGCTCCGGCTGCGGGATCGGCTCGACCTTGTCGGGCCGGTCGAGCTCGGCGGCATATTTCACGTAAGTTTTGCCGGCCGATGTCGCGGCCTTCCAGCGCGCCTCGCCCGCGACCGCTTCGAGCCGGTGCAGGAAGCGCGAGGCGACCGCCGGCGCGCCGCCGACCTTTGCGGCGTGGGTGAGGATCACCTCGTGATGGCCGAGCAGCTGCGCAAAGTCGTGCGCGGAAAGCCCGATGCGGCGCTCGGGAAGATCGAGCCCGAGCTCATGCCGCATCGGCCGGCTCAGCCACGGATCGATCCGCGGCGCCGGCGGCCAGACGCCCTCGACCAGGCCGCCGAGGATGACGCGATCGGATTCGGTGAGACGTGCTTCGAGCTGGCCGAAGATGTTGAGCTGCGCGCGCGCCGATTCCGGCCGCCGCACCATGCGGTCGGCGAACGCGGTCTGGAACACCTCGGGATAATCGGCGAGCGGCGTCATCAGCCCGCTCGGCTGCTGCTTGGCGAGCAGCTCGTCGAACGCAGACGCCAGCGACGCACCGGCGCGCTCCTCGAACACGACGGCAACGCCGTTCTGGTCGCCGGACAGCGCGATCAGGGCCTCGCGGTGGCGCGCGGCCAGCTCCGCGAAATCATGGGGTTTTGACGACGCCATGCCTTCGAGCGGCGCCAGCGCCGCCTGCAATCTGGCGATCAGGTCCTGCGCCCGGTTGAGCTCGTTGTCACGCAGCCGGGCGCGCGGCTCCATGGCGTGCAGCGACGAGGTCTCGCCGCCGTGCAGTTTGACCAGCTCGGCGCGGAAGCGCGCGAAGTCGCGGGCGAGGCCGCCGGTCCCGGCTTGCGGCCGCGTGCCGCGGAGCAGCGCGATCTCCAGTACCTCGATCGCGCGCCGCAGCGCGCCGCGCGAACCGCCGAGCCGGAACAGCGGATGCTTGAGCAGCGCGAGCAGCGTCGGCGGCTCCAGCCCCTTGGCCGCCGCCTCCGCGGTCAGGCGGGCGAACACGCCGGCCGGCGTCTCGATCAGCGCATCGCCGCCGGAATCGTCGAACTCGAGCTTCCAGCGCGTCAGCGACGCCATCACGCGGCGCGCCAGCGCGCGATCCGGCGTCACCAGCGCGGCCGATTTGCCGAGATGCCGCGCCTCGCGCATCGCAACCGCGATCGCCAGCGCCTCCATTTCCGGATTGGGCGCCTCGACCACGGTGAGGTTGGTCATCCCGGCGGAAATCCGCGCCACGATCTCCGGCCGTTCCAGCCGGTCGTGCCACTGCGCGGTCGCGGTCGAGGGACGCATCGTCTCCGACACCAGCACCTCGCGGCCGAGCGGCGCCGGCTCGGCAAGGCTCTCGACGTCGCGGCGCTTGATGCCGAAGCGGTCGAGCAAGGCGTGCATCGCGAATTGCGGATGGTTCGACGAGGGCGGCGTTACGAACCTGCCGTCGTCGCCGCGGTCGCCGCCGATCGTGTCCCAGGAGTCCTCGTCGAGATCGGTGTCGAGCCCGGGCAGCACCACGGCACCGTTCGGCAGCTTCGCCACCGCGTGCAGGAATTTCGCCGTCGCCGGCATCGAGCCGGTCGAACCGGCCGCGATCACCGGGCCCGCGTGGTGCGCGGTCAGCCGCGCCGCCTCCGCCTCGATCAGCAGATCGCGGCGCGCGGCGGGTTCGATCCGGCCGATCTCCTTGAGGTAGCTGGGCCAGGCGTCGCGCGCGATGCGCAGGAAGTCGAGCGAGTGCTGCCAGTATTTGTCGAGCTGGTCCGGCACCAGGCGGTCGAGCGCGCGCCAGTCGACGCGGCGCGTCACCATGTCGTCCATCAGCCGCGCCAGATCGCCGGCGAGTTGCAGCGTCGAGGCCGGCCCGCCGACCACCAGCGGCGCCGATACCGGCGTCTTCGCCCAGGCGGCGACCAGATGCGCCAGCGTCAGCCGGCGCTCGAGCTCGCCCAGCCTTGGCGGAATCTCCAGCGGCGCGGCGCCGCCGACGTCCTCGCTTTGGTCGGCGAAGGCGAGTTCGTCCTCATCGATGTCGCCAAGCGCGACGATGCGCGGCAGCACGGCGGCGTCCGACTCGAGCACATCGAGGAAGATTTCCCGCGCCAGCCGCCCGGCACGGCGGGTCGGCAGATACAGCGTGGCGTTGGCGAGCCTTGCCGGATCGCTCTGCGCCTCGAATCCCGCGACCAGCCGGCCATCGACCAGCGCCGAGATGACGGCGCGCAGGAACGGCGCAGAAACGGGAACACTGAAGACGCGCATGGGCTGCCTGATTCGAATCCGGCGCCAATATAGGGAGCGGCGGCCGTCGTTAGCCACCCCTGACGGAGAACCGTCACCGCTCAATATCGCAATCGGCCGGCGCAGCGATCGGCGGCATCCAGGAACCAGCGCAGCGCCGGATCCCGGGCAGCGCGGCTCGTATGGATCAGGTCGATCGCGAAGGCGGGGATGTCGATCGGCGGTGCGACGACGGCAATGTCGGCCAGATGCGTGAAGCGCCGGGCGACGCGCTCGGCCATCGTGGCGATGAGATCGGTGCCGGCCACGGCGAACGGAACGGCCACCACATGCGCAAGCGTCACC
Source organism: Bradyrhizobium sp. KZN70725 (assembly GCF_055264925.1). Classification (NCBI taxonomy): domain Bacteria; kingdom Pseudomonadati; phylum Pseudomonadota; class Alphaproteobacteria; order Hyphomicrobiales; family Nitrobacteraceae; genus Bradyrhizobium; species Bradyrhizobium sp. KZN70725. The sequence continues at coordinate 21,400 of NZ_JBUYWT010000006.1, read as the reverse complement.
GCCACCCGTCGCTTCAGTCCATGGCGCACCAGCAGCGCGTCGATCACGCTCGGCAGGCCGTCGCCGCCGGCCGCCGAGAACAGCGCGTGCGGCAGGGTCGCGTAATCTTTCAGATCCAGGCGCTCCGATCGGTTCGCGCGTGCATCGCGGACGCAGACGAAGCGTTCCTCGAACAGCCGGTGCCGGACACAGCGCGGCGAGTCCGGCAGGTGCCCGCCGATCAGGGCATCGAGCTCGCCGCGCTCCAGCTTCGCCAGCGCCACCGTCGCATCGGTGAGCGGGCGCACCGCAAGGTCAATGCCGGGCGCTTCGATGCGCAGCAGCCGGGTCAATTCCGGCACCACGACGAGATCGCCGTAGTCGGTCGCGGCGATGGTGATGCGCCGTCGCGCGATCGCCGGATCGAAGCCCTGATCGGGCACCAGCGCGCTCCGGATTTGCCGCAGCGCGTCGCCGATCGGCCCGGCCAGCGCCAGCGCCTTTTCGGTCGGCTGCATGCCCGCGCCGGCACGCAGGAACAGTTCGTCCGCAAACAGCGCACGCAGCCTTCGCAACGCGCTGCTCATGGACGGCTGGGCGAGCCCGATGCGCTCGGCCGCCCGGGTGACGTGGCGCTCCTCCATCAGCGCTTCGAAGGCGACCAGCAGGTTGAGATCGACGGCGGATAAATTCATCGTAGCAATAATGCTTATAAGAATAATCGATTTCAACAATGATTTGCCCCGGCTTATGCTCGTTGGTCGGACATGACGACGGGACCCAGGAATTTGGCGAGATTTGCGAGGCTGGTGCCAAGCGGGCCGACACTGCTGATCATCGGCGTGCTGGCAGGATTGGCTTTCCCCGCCTTGGCGGACGGCGCCCGCCCGCTGATGGCGGCGGCGATCTTCGTTCTGGTGCTAGGCACCTTCCTCCAGGTCGACGGCACGGCGTTCCGGCGCGCGTTGCGGCGGCCGCTGGTCTGGCTGCTGTTGCCGGCGCTGGCCATGCTGGCGAGCCCGCTTGCAGTCGGCCTTGCCGCGCGCGGCGCCGGCTTTCGACCCGAGCTGATCGTCGCATTGGTGCTGTCGGTGTGTGCGCCACCGTCGAGCGGCACGGCGGCCGTCGCGCGCATGCTCGGCTTCGATGCGACCATTCCGCTTGCCGTGACGCTGCTGTCGATGGCGCTGGCGCCGGTTACCGTGCCGCTGATCGCCGCGGGATTTGCCGGTCTCGCGCTCGATCCGCTGGCGCTTGCGACGCGGCTGGCCCTCCTGGTTGGCGGCGCCGGCGCGTTGGCGTTGCTGTTGCGCCGTCAGGCCGCTGCACGATTGGTGCAGCATGCGCGCATCATCGACGCGCTCGTGCTGGCCTCGCTGCTGCTGTTCGCGATCGCCACCATGGCCGGGGTGCGTGCTCAGATCGAAGCGCAACCGGCCGCCGCGTTCACCTGCGTCGGCCTTGCCTTCGCCTGCAATCTTGCCCTGCAATTGTGTGGCGCGCTGCTCACGCCGGGCAATCTGGCTGCACGGCTGACCAGCGGCCTCGTTCTCGGCAACCGCAATGTCGGACTGGTCTGGTCGGCGATGGGCGCTGCGGTGTCGCCGATGACGGCGTTGTTCTTCGCCGCCACGCAGTTTCCGATCTATATGACGCCGCGGCTGATCGAGATGCTTGTTCGCCGCGAGCGCAAGGAGAATGCCTCACCATGAGCGCGACGATCCTGACCGAAGACCTCGCCGTCCGTTTCGCGCGCATCGCGCTCGGCCATGTCACGCGCGAATATCCGAACAAGCCCGATCACGTGCTGGCGGGGCCGCAGGATGCGCGCACGCCGCGCGAGCTGCATCCGGTGTTCTTCGGCAGCTACGACTGGCATTCCTGCGTCCACAGCTACTGGATGCTTGCCCGGTTGCTGCGCCGCTATCCCTCATCCGAGGCGGCGGACGATATCCGCGCGCTGTTCGACGCGCAGTTCGTTGCGGAGAAGATCGCGGCCGAATGCAGCTATCTCGCCGCCCCGACCGCGCGCGGCTTCAAGCGGCCTTACGGCTGGGGCTGGCTGTTGAAGCTCGCCGCAGAGCTCTCGCTCGTCGAGAACACCAACTGGCGCGATCGGATCGCTCCGCTCGCCGAGATCTTCGCGCAGCGCTACCGCGATTTCCTGCCGCTCGCCACCTATCCGGTGCGGGTCGGCACCCATTTCAACACCGCGTTCGGACTGCGCATGGCAGCCGACTACGCCGCGGTGACACAGGACGATGCGCTCAGTGCGCTGTTGCGCGACACAGCGCTGCGCTGGTACGGCGCCGATCAGGACTGCCCCGCCTGGGGTGAGCCGAGCGGTGATGACTTCCAGTCGTCCGCGCTGATCGAAGCGGAGTGCATGCGCCGGCTGCTGGCACCGGGTGACTTCCTGCCCTGGTTCGACCGCTTCCTGCCGCGGCTCGAGCTGCGCGAACCCGCAACCCTGTTCCGGCCCGCCACGGTCACCGATCGCTCGGATGGCAAGCTGGCACATCTCGACGGGCTCAATCTCAGCCGCGCATGGTGCTGGCGGGCGCTGGCCGGTGCGTTGCCGGCGGCCGATGCGCGCCGTCCGATCCTGCAGGATGCCGCGCGCCGGCATCTCGACGCCGGCCTGCCGCATATCGCCAGCGACTATATGGGTGAACACTGGCTTGCGAGCTTCGCGGTGCTCGCGATCGACGCCGATGGCTGACGAAGGCGCCGCCTACGCGACGCTTTCCAGGTAAGCTTCTTCCGCAGCCTGGATCGCGTCCGGAGTGCCGACATGCATCCAGACGCCGTCGAGGCGCAGGCCGAACAGCCGCTCCTGCTCGTTGGCGCGGTCGAACATCTTGGTCAGCGAGAACTCGCCGGCCGGCGCGTCGGCGAACAGCGCAGGCGACATGATCGCGGCGCCGGCATAGACGAACGGCACCACCTGGTGCTCGCGCCGCTTGCGCAACGCGCCATCCGGCAACATCGAATAGTCGCCGCGCCCGCCATAGCCGATGCTCGTAGCGGTCGGCGCCATCAGCAGCAGGATATCCATCCGCGCGGGATCGAAGGTTTCCGCGAGCCGCGCCAGATTGGAGCGCACGCCGTCGATCCACATCGTGTCCGCGTTCAGATGATAGAACGGCGCATCGCCGAGCAGCGGCAGCGCCTTCACCACCGCGCCGCCGGTGCCGAGCACCTGGTCGCGCTCGTCGGAGATGATCACGCGCGGACGGCTGCGGGGCTTGACGTGCTCGATGATCTGGTCGGGCAAATAGTGCACGTTCACGACCGCTTCGCTGACGCCGGCGCCGGAGAGCTTGTCGAGCACATGGTCGAGCAGCGGCTGGCCGGCGACGCTGACCAGCGGCTTCGGCATCGTGTTGGTCAGGGGGCGCATGCGCACGCCGAGGCCCGCAGCGAGCACCATGGCTTTATGGGGAGTGACGGGCATCTTGCGGATATTCTCGGTCATCATCTCTCATGCGCCGATCATATCACGGCGATTCGGCAAGCACATCAATCAGACGCCATAGTCACGAGACATGACGGCCGTAAGACGGCAATGACGACCCTGGCCTAGACGTCGGCAGCTTGCGTGCCGCGTCTGGCGGTTTTCTTCTTCTTGTCGCCTTGTTTGAGAAAGTTGACGCCGATCTGGTCGCCATTGACCCATGCCAGCTCGCAGCGGCGATAGGCCAATCCTGTGGACGACAGCAGCAGAAAGAACTCCTTCAGGTTCAGGCCCTCGACCGAGCCGTCGACGGAGAGCTTGGCGCCCGTCTCCGACACGTCTTCCATGGTGCAGTCGCGCCGCCAGGTGCCGTCGATGCCCATCATGTGCGCTGCTATGCCGCGCTCAAACGTGACACGATCGCCCTTGCGTCGTTCCGTCCCCATCGTGTGGTCCCGCTCCAGATCCGGCCGCGCCATGGATCAGGTGCGGGCTCCGCAACCTTAGGGGAGGCGAGGCTAATAACCCGTAAACTACGGTACTGGAGGAGGGACGTTGGCTTTGTACCAGATGCGGAAGCTGGTCAGCGCGGGGTGAGCCAGCGACCGCTCGAGATAGGTCCAGATCCGCGGCTGGTGCTTGAGATATTGCGGCTTGCCGTCGCGGCGGTTGAGTCGCGCAAAGGTGCCGAGCAGGCGGGTGTTGCGCTGCGCCGACATGATCGCATAGAGCTCGGCGAAGCCGGCCGGATCGAAGCTTTCATCGGTCGCGCGCCGCGCCTTGATGTAGCGGGTCAAGAGCGACAGCTCGAGCTGCTCGGGCACATCGATCCGGGCATCCTGCAGCAGCGACACCACGTCATAGGCCGCGGGGCCGAGCAGCGCGTCCTGGAAATCGATGACGCCGACGCGCAGGATGCCGGTGCGTTCGGCAAGCCAGATGATGTTCGGCGAATGGAAGTCGCGGATCACCCAGGTCTGCGGTGCGGCTGCGGGCTTCTCCAGCAGGCCGCGCCACATCCCGAGAAATTCGGCGCGAAGCTCCTCGCTCGGCTGCGCGCCGCGGTCTGGCAGGTACCATTCCAGCATCAGCCCGATCTCGATCAGCCAGGCGTCGATGTCGAACACCGGGATGTCGTAGCTCTCGTCCGACGTCAGCGGCAATTGCTCCGGCAGCACCTCGCGGTGCAGCGCCGCCAGCATGTCGACGGCGGCCTCGTAACGCTCGGCGATCGGCTGCGGTGGGTCGCCCTCGATGACGCCCTCGGCGCCGAAATCCTCGGTGATGAGGAAGCCGGATCCGAGATCGATGTGACGGATCGCGGGCGCCGAGAAACCATGCTTGCGCAGGCCGTTTCCGATCGCGACGAACGGCCTGACGTCTTCGGCGAGATGCACCGCTGCGCTGTAGGACTGGCCGCTGTAGATCGCCGGGCCGTCGGGACGGCGCGGCGAGTTCATCAGGATGACGGTGCCGTCGTCGTTGCGCAGCCGCGCATAGGAGCGCGTCGAGGCATCGCCCGGCATGCGTTCGCGCCGGGCATTGAGAAAGCCCGCGCGGTCGAGGAACTGGCGCAGCTCGTTGAGCCGCGCGACCTTCGCCGCACCCTTGCCATGGCCGGTGATCTCGGCCGCGCGTGCCGCCGATCCGAGCGCCGGGCGATGGCTGAACGCGATATCGATGCGGTCGGCGGGCATCGCGTCGGGCGCGCGCTCCGGCCACTCGATCAGCGCCACGATGTCGTCGGGCAGCGGCGACAGCCCGATCTCCTCGAGCTCGCCGGCGTCGTTGATGCGGTAGAGGTCGGCATGGACGAGCGGAAACGACGGCAGCTCGTAGCTCTGCGCCAGCGTGAAGGTCGGGCTCGGCACCTCCAGCGCGTCGTCGGCGGCGAGGTAACGGATCAACGCGCGCGCGGCCGTGGTCTTGCCGGCGCCGAGGTCGCCGGACAGCGTGATGACGTCGCCGGCGCCGATCAGCAGCGCGAGGTCGGCCATCAGCTCTGCTGTCGCGGTCTCGTTCGCGAGCGCCACCGAGAATGTCGAGGTCGCCGTCATTCAGCAGCGTTGCGGTGTGCGGTCTGGTCGATCGGGAAGTCGCAGGTCACGGTCGTGCCGCGGCCTACGGTCGAATCGACGCGCACCCGTCCGCCATGGAGTTCGACGAAGGAGCGGACCAGCGACAGGCCAAGGCCCGCGCCGCGGTGCCGCGAGCCGTGCGAATGGCTCTCGAACCAGTTGAACACCTTGTCGCGCATCTCCGCCGGAATGCCGGGACCGGCATCGGTCACCGCAAACACCACGCTGTGCTCGGTGCGGTGCGCGCTGATCGTGACGGTGGCGTCGTGCGGCGAGAAGCCGACCGCGTTGGCGAGCAGATTATACAGCACCTGCACCACGCGCCGCTCGTCGCCGACAAAGGCGCCGATGTCGGGCTCGATATCGACCTTGAGGGTGATGCGGTCGGTCGCGAGGCGATCCTGGATGCCTTCGGCGGCGGCTTCGATCGCCTGGCCGATATTGACCGGACCGAGCTCGAGCTTCATCGCGCCGGCGTCGATGGTGGCGAGATCGAGAATGTTGTTGGTGAGCGCCAGCAGCGCGTTGGTCGATTTGGTGACGTAGTCGAGATATTCGGCCTGCTTCGGCGTCAGCGGTCCGGTCGAGGGATCGCTGAGGAAATGCGCGAAGCCGATGATGGTGGTGAGCGGTGCGCGCAGCTCGTAGGAGACGTGGTGGACGAAATCCACCTTCATCTGGTCGGCGGCTTCCAGCGCCTCGTTGCGCTCGCGCAGCGCCCGCTCAACATTTTCGGTGTCGGTGATGTCCTGGAAGGCGAGCAGGGTCTTGCCGTCGGGCAGCGGGATGGTCATGCAATTCAGCACGCTGCCGTCCTTGCGCTCGAGCTTGAGCGCGACCTGGGCGCGGTTCTCGATCGCGGTGATCTGCTCGCGCAGCGTCCGCCAGGTCAGGGCGTCGTCGAACAGCGGCCGGCACAGTGCTTCCACCGCCTCGATATGCGGCTCGCCCTGCAGCGCGTCGGCCGGCAGCTTCCACATCTTGGCGAAGGGCGGGTTGAACAGTTCCGCGCGGCCGTTGCTGCCGAACACCGCGACCGCTTCGCCGAGATTGTCCAGGGTCTCGCGCTGCACCCGCGTCAGGCGGTCGTAGCGGCGGGCGAGGTCGAGGCTCTCGGTGACGTTGTCGAACAGATAGGTGACGCCGCCCTCGAGGTTCGGCGTGGTGACCACGCTGATGGCGCGGCCGTCGGGCAGGAACCAGGTATAGGTCTCGGATTCGACCGCGCGATAGGCTTCGTGCAGCTTGGCCTTCCAGGCGCGGAAATCCGGCTGCTCGGGCAGCTTGCGGTTGGCGCGCAGCCGGTCCAGCACGCTGGAATCGTCGGGGTTGCCGTCGAGGAAGGCCTGATCGAGGCCCCACAGCCGCCGATAGGACTCGTTGTAGAAGGTGAGCCGCCGGTCGGCATCGAACACCGCGACGCCCGACGACAATTGGTCGAGGGTACGCCGGTGCGCTTCGACCATCCGCGCGATCGCCGCGCGCAACGCCGCAGCTTCGCTGGCGTCGATCGCGATGCCGGCGCTGCCGCCGGAGAGCTTGAGCGCCTGCACGTCGTAGATCCGCCGCTCGCCGCTGACGACGATCGGCAGCCGCGCGGCATAATTGGCATTGTCGTTCAGCGCGCGGGTCAATTCGCCGCGCTGGTCGCTTTCGAGCAGTTCGAGATTGCGCTGCAGCGCATCCGACACGCTCTTGCCTTCGGTAGCGCGGACATAGGCCGCGTTGGCATAGCGCAGATTGCCCTCGAGGCTCTTGGCCCAGATCGGCCATGGCGCGGCGGCGGCGAAATCGCGCAGCAGCTCGGTTTCCTCCTGCAGCGCCTTGTAGCGCAGGTTGGACTCGGCGAGCTCGCGGCGCAGGCCGCCGAGCTCGCGGATCCGCACGATGGCCTGGCCGCCGATCGCGCGGCCCATCGCCTCGATGGCGCGGCCGGCCGAGGTCGAGAGGTTGAGCAGGAACGCCTCGCCCTTCTCGCGCAGCGCGTCGACGGCGTGATCCATCTGCAGCGCCGGCTCGGGCGGCAGCCAGGTTCCGAAGGCGAGGACGCGCTGCGGCGAGCCTTCCTGCGACATCACCAGCGAGATGTCGCCCGAGATCTGCGGCCGGTTGTCGCCGGCGGCCCAGGAGATCAGGACCTGCGGCTCGACGAACAGCAGCGCGCGCAGCCGGTCCGATTGCGCCTGCAGGTCGGTGATCTCGGACTGCAGCTGCTCCTCGTTCCTCGTCGCGCGGACCCGGGTGCGCATCAAGAGGATCGCGGCGACGGCCGAGAAGCCGACCAGCGCAAGCGACGTCGCGAGGACCGCGACCTCCTGGTGATTGAAGCCGAAATGATCCGACATCGCCTGGGCGACCGGGCTCTCGGCGGCAAACGCGGTGCGGGCTGGCAGCAATGCGGTGATGGCGAGCCCAATCATGCCGTCGCGCGCCAGTGAGGTGCATGACAGCAGGGTTCGACGCATTGCCGCGACTACGCCCGACATATGTTGCCCCAGAACGCACAAACCTTAAGGCATGATCCGGAAAAGAGGAGACCGGTGTTCCCTCACGGCAAACGTACGACGTTTGTCCGCCGATCATGCCCAAGCAGGACCAGTCAGCCCGACGAAGACCCCCCGTCGCGCTCGAATCAAGACAGAATAGTCCCAACGGGACTCGGCGAGTAAGAGTCCAGACCGTGAACGCAGAATCCCCTGTGAAAAAATGCCGCCGGGTGGGGCGGATTTTACGCGAATTGACTCCGTATTGGTGCGGAGAGCGCGCACGAAGCGTGATCTTCCCGAGCTCGTCCGCACACTTCTCCGATGCGAAGGCGCTTGGCTCCCTCTCCCCGTTCTTACGCGTTCTTACGGGGAGAGGGTTGGGGTGAGGGGCCGTCTCCGCATATCCGGTGATAGCTGCGTTCGCGGAGACTCCCCCTCACCCGGAACGCATCTGACGATGCGTTCCGACCTCTCCCCGCACGCGGGGCGAGGTGAAGTGGCGCCGCCGCTCGAGTGAAGTCGTCGCGCACTAGCGTCCGGTCGAGCCGAAGCCGCCGCTGCCGCGCCCGGTCGCCGGCAGCACGTCGACCGGAACCAGCTCGGCCCGTGTGACCGGCGCGATCACCATCTGCGCGATGCGCTCGCCGCGCCGGATCGAGAACACCTCGTGGCCGTGGTTGATCAGCAGCACGTTGATCTCGCCGCGATAGTCGGCGTCGATCGTGCCGGGCGAGTTCAGCACCGTGACGCCGTATTTGGCGGCAAGGCCGGAGCGCGGCCGCACCTGCGCCTCGTAGCCCGGCGGCAGCGCGATCGTCAGTCCGGTCGGAACCATCTCGTAGCGGCCCGGGAGCAGCAGCAGCGGCGCCGACTGCGGCACCGCCGCGAGCAGGTCGAGCCCGGCCGCGTCGGCGGTCTGATAGATCGGCAGCAGGAGATCGGCGCCGTGCGGCAGTTGATGGACTTCGACCTTGATGGTGGCGCTCACGATGCGGTTCCTACGGCTCTAGAGCATGATCCGATTGAATCGGATCATGCTCTAATCCTTTTGTTTGGTCGCGTTTTCTTGACGCGAACCGGTGACCACTTCGCTCGAAAACGCTCTTGCGATGCGCGACACCAGCGCGGTCGCGACTTCCTCCTTGGTCATGACAGGCCAGGAGTCGACGGTGACGTCCTTGCCCTCGCGCGAGAGCAGGTGAACGGTGTTGCGGTCGCCGCCCATCACCCCGGTTGCCGGCGAGACGTCGTTGGCGACGATCCAGTCGCAGCCCTTGCGCGCGAACTTCGCCTTGGCGTTCTCGATCAGATGCTCGGTCTCGGCGGCGAACCCAATCACCAGCGGCGGCCGCTGCTCCTTCAGCTTGGAAATTGTCGCGAGGATGTCGGGGTTCTCGACCAGCTGCAGCGGCGGCATGCCGGCCGCGGTCTTCTTCAGCTTCTGGCTGCCCTCGGTGGCGACCCGCCAGTCGGCGACCGCGGCGGCGAAGATCGCGACGTCGACCGGCAGCGCCGCCTCGACCCGGTGCAGCATGTCGCGCGCGGACTCCACGCGCATGACCGAAATGCCCTGGGGGTCGTCGAGCTCGACCGGGCCGGTCACCAGCACCACCTCGGCGCCGGCGGCGCGCGCGGCGGCGGCGATGGCAAAGCCCTGCTTGCCGGACGAGCGGTTGGCGATGTAGCGGACCGGATCGATCGCCTCATGGGTCGGGCCCGCGGTGATCAGCACCCGCTTGCCGGCTAGCGGACGTGGCTGCGGCGGGCGCAGCATGCGGTCGGCGGCGGCGGCGATCTCGGTCGGCTCGGCCATCCGGCCGACGCCGGCCTCGCCGGCTTCCGCCATCTCGCCCGCATTGGGGCCGACGGTGTGGACGCCGTCGCGGCGGAGCTGCAGCACGTTGCGGCGGGTGGCCGGATTGTTCCACATCAGCGGGTTCATCGCCGGCGCCAGCAGGATCGGCCGGTTGGCCGCCAGCAAGGTGGCGGTGGCGAGGTCGTCGGCATGGCCCTGCGCCATCTTGGCCATCAGGTCGGCGGTCGCCGGCGCCACCACGATCAGGTCGCAGTCCCGCGCCAGGCGGATATGGCCGGCGTCGAACTCACTCTCGGCGTCGAACAGGTCGGTGTAGACGCGCTCATGCGACAGCGCGCTGGCGGCGAGCGGGGTGACGAATTGCTGGGCCGCCCTGGTCAGCACGCAGCGGACCTGGATGTGCCGTTCCTTGAGTCGCCGGATCAGATCCAGCGCCTTGTAGGCCGCAATCCCCCCGCCGATGATCAGGGTGACGCGCGGCTCGCCGGCCACGCTGGCGGCCCGTGGAGCAGGGGCTGCCACTGTCGCGGAACCTGGGCCGGGCGCCTCGGAGGGCTCCGTACCGCCGTCTGCGAGGTCCCGGAGGATCACCCGGACCTCCTCCTCGACCGAGCGGCCGTTCCTGGCGGAGCGCAGCCGCAGATAGGCCTTCAGCGTGTCGTCGAGTTTGCGGATGGTCAGGCTGGCCATGGCGTGCCCTCAGGCATCATGCTCAAATAAATATGATAGCGATGCTATCACATGGTGCATGCATTGCAATCAGTGTGCCCGGATCGCGAAAAAGATCGCGATGGAGGCGATCGCAATGACCCAGAGGCCGACGGTCTGCACCCGCGCCTTGCGGGCCTCGGCGCGGGCCATTTCGTCGATCGAGTCCGAAGACAGCATGTGGCCCTCCAGCGTCATGGTCTCCAGCTGCTCGAGCACCGTGACGGCGCGGTTGGCGATCGACGGCAAGTTGGCGAGGATGCGGCCGAGCTCGCCCGCGCCTGAGATCGCGCCCTGGATGCGGCCGGCCGGGCCGAGATTCTGCGTGATCCATTCGCGCACCACGGGGTCGGCGATCTTCCAGATGTCGAGCTTCGGGTCGAAGCCGCGCGCCACCCCCTCGACCACCACCATGGTCTTCTGCAGCAGGATCAGCTCGGGGCGCGTCTGCATGTCGAACAGGCCGGTGACCTCGAGCAGAAGCGTCAGCAGCTTCGCCATCGAGATTTCCTCGGCGGTGCGGTTGTGGATCGGCTCGCCGATCGCGCGGATCGCCTGCGCGAAATTCTCCACCGAATGGTGGCCGGGCACGTAGCCGGCCTCGAAATGCACCTCGGCGACGCGGCGATAATCGCGGGTGATGAAGCCGAGCAGGATCTCGGCCAGGAAGCGCCGCTCCTTCAGCCCGAGCCGTCCCATGATGCCGAAATCCACGGCAACGAGCCGGCCGGCCTCGTCGAGGAACAAATTGCCGGGATGCATGTCGGCATGGAAGAAGCCGTCGCGCAGCGCGTGGCGCAGGAAGCTCTGGATCACCTTGCGGCCGAGATCGGGCAAATCGACCTTGGCCTGCGCCAGCCGGACGTGATCGTTCAGCGCGATGCCGTCGATCCACTCCATCGTCAGCACGCTGTGCGCGGTGCGATCCCAATCCACCGCGGGGACGCGGAAGTCCGGATCGCCGCGGGTGTTCTCGGCCATCTCGGACAGCGCGGCCGCCTCGAGCCGCAGATCCATCTCCATCGCGACCGAGCGCGACATCGTGTTGATGACCTCGATCAGGCGCAAGCGCCGCGCCTCGGCGGAATGCGCCTCGGCCTTGTGCGCGACAAAGAAGAAGTCGCTGAGGTCGCGGCGGAAGCGCGCGGCGACGTTGGGCCGGAGCACCTTGACCGCAACCTGATGCCGGACCCCGTCGCGCTCGATTTCGCCGCGATGCACCTGCGCGATCGAGGCCGCGGCAACCGCAGGGCCCAGATGCACAAAGGCCTGCGGCAGCGGCCGTTCCAGCGATTGCGTGATGACGGTTTCGGCCGCTTCCTGCGCGAACGGCGGCAGCCGGTCCTGCAGGGCTTCGAGATCGCGCGCCATCGCCACGCCGACCACGTCGGGCCGGGTGGCGAGGAATTGCCCGAGCTTGAGATAGGCCGGTCCGAGCCGCGTCAGTGCGCGCGACAACCGCGGACCTGACTTGGCGGAGCGGCGCTCGATCAGCCGCGCCAGCTTCAGCGCGAGCTGCCCGGGCGGCGGCACCAGCGCGGGATCGACGACGCCGAACACGCCCTCGCGCGCAAACACGAAACCGGCGCGGGCGAGGCGCGTGATGTGGGTCAGTGCAGAGATCACAAACGCCAGCCCGAATGCAGCGCCACGATGCCGCCGGAGAGGCTCTGCCACTTCACGCGGGCAAAGCCGGCGGCGCCGATCATCTCGGCGAACGCGTTCGGCCGCGGGAATTTGCGGATCGACTCGACGAGATATTGATAGGACTCGGCGTCACCGGTGACGGCGCGGCCGAGCGGCGGGATCACCTTGAAGGAAAACAGATCGTAGATCTTGTCGAGGCCGGGCACGTCGACGGTGGAGAATTCCAGGCACAGGAAGCGGCTGCCCGGCTTGAGCACGCGATAGGCCTCGCGCAATGCGAGGTCGATCTGCGGCACGTTACGGATGCCGAATGCGATGGTGTAGGCGTCGAACGCGCGGTCGGCAAAACCCAGCGTTTCGGCGTTGCCCTCGACGAACGACACCCGGTCATCGAGGTGCTGCTTCGCGGCGCGCTCGCGGCCGACGGCGAGCATGTCGGCATTGATGTCGCAGACCGTGGCATGAAAGCCCGCGCCCGCGGTCTTGGCGGCCCGGAACGCGATGTCGCCGGTGCCGCCAGCGACGTCGAGCAGCGCGAACGGCCGGTCGCCCTTCGGCGGATCGAGCATCGTGATCATGACGTCCTTCCAGGCCCGGTGCAGGCCCGCCGACATCAGATCGTTCATCAGGTCGTAGCGGGACGCCACGCTGTGAAACACGTCGTTCACCAGCGTCTGCTTCTCGCCCAGGGGCACATCCCTGAAGCCGAAATGGGTGGTTTGATCCGGCCGATCCATCACTCAGAACTCTTACCCTTTTTGGTCGCGTTTTCTTCACGCGAACCGGTAGCCGCTTCGCTCGAAAAACGCTCCAGCCAAACCATAGCGCGGCGGCCGCAATGGCGCTATCACGTCACTTCCAAAAGGTGAATGCCTGCCATGCCGGAATTACCCGAAGTCGAGACCGTCCGCCGCGGCCTGCAACCGGCCATGGAGGGGTCCAGGATCCTCAAGGCCGAGGCTCGCCGCAAGGATTTGCGGTTTCCGTTTCAAAAAGACTTTATCGCCCGGCTGGAGGGCCGGACCATCACCGGGCTCGGCCGCCGTGCCAAATATCTGATGGCGGACCTGAACTCCGGCGACGTGCTGCTGATGCATCTGGGCATGTCGGGCTCGTTCCGCGTGCTGAAGCAGGACGGCGCGGCGACGCCGGGGCAATTCCACCATCCGCGCAGCGAGGATCGCGTGCATGATCACGTGGTGTTCCACATGTCGTCGGGCGCGGCCGTCGTCTTCAACGATCCGCGGCGCTTCGGCTATATGAAGATCATCGCGCGCAACGCGATCGAGGATGAGCCGCTCCTGAAAGGGCTCGGTCCCGAGCCGCTCGGCAACGAGTTCGACGCGGCGATGCTGGCGCGCTCCTGTCACAACAAGAAGACCAGCCTGAAGGCCGCGCTGCTCGATCAGCGCGTGGTGGCGGGACTTGGCAACATCTATGTCTGCGAGGCGCTGTTTCGTTCGCATCTGTCGCCGCGGCGATTGGCCGCGACGCTCGCGACCAAGTCCGGACAACGCAAGGGCGTTGCCGGGGGCGAGCCGACCGACCACGCTAGGCGGCTGGTCGACGCGATCCATTCGGTGCTCAACCAGGCGATCAAGGCCGGCGGCTCCTCGATCAGCGACCATCGATTGACCAACGGCGATCTCGGCTATTTCCAGCATTCGTTCCAGGTCTATGACCGCGAGGGCGAGACGTGCCGTACGTCGGGCTGCGAAGGTATTGTCAGGCGCTTCACCCAGAACGGCCGTTCGACGTTCTGGTGCCCGAAGTGCCAGAAGTAACAATGTTCGAGACCCCGCGCATCGAGACGCCACGCCTGATCCTGCGGCCGCTTGCGCTGTCGGATGCCGCGGCGATCCAGAGTCACTTCAACAATTGGAATGTGATCAAGACTCTCGCCACGGTGGTGCCGTGGCCTTATCCCGGCGACGGCGCGGAAAGCTTTATCAGGCGCGAGCTCGACAAGATCGCGGCCGGAGAGGAAAGCTATCAATGGTCACTGGTGTTGCGTGCCCGCGATGGCGAGGCGATCGGCAACATCAATTTCCGGCCGCGCGCCGACGGCCGCAAGGGCAATCGCGGATTCTGGCTCGCTGAGCCGTATTGGAATCAGGGCCTCATGACCGAGGCGATCGCGGCGGTGAACGATTTCGCCTTCCTGGCGCTCGGCCTCGATCACTTCCATGTCTGCAACGCGCCGTCCAACGTCGGCTCGCGCCGGGTCAAGCAGAAGACCGGAGCCGAATTCGTCGGCTTCGTCGAGCTTCCGCACCACAATGGCGAATCCAGAGCGGAGAAGTGGAAGGTGACGCGCGAGACCTGGTTGCGCGATCGCGCGAAGCCGTGACGTTATTTGCGAATACCGCCGCGAGGAAAATCGCGGCGCCTTGACCGTGCACGCGCGGCCGGAGAACATGGCTCCGATCGCTCCATCAAGAACGAGAACACAATGGCGATGAACGGCATGTCGATGAATGACGCCTGGCGCGACCGCGCCGCGACAAGTTTTCAATGCGAGAAGCAGCCGGCCACCAGCAGCCGCGGCATGGTGGTGAGCAATCATCCGCTGGCATCGAGCGCGGGCGCCGAGATGTTGGCTGCCGGCGGCAATGCGATCGATGCGGCGATCGCCACCTTGTTCACGCTGACCGTGGTCGAGCCGATGATGGTCGGCATCATCGGCGGCGGCATGGCGCATATTCGTCTCGCCGACGGCAGCCATCGCTTCATCGACGGCCAGAGCACGGTGCCGAACGCGGTGCGGCCGGACACCTACACTTCGAAGCCAGGATCGGCGCACGACGTGTTCGACACCGTCGGCAACGAGAATTTGAACGGGCCGAAAGCGGTCGCGGTGCCGGGCTCGCTGAAAGCCTGGTGCGAAACGCTGCGCCGCTTCGGCACCATGAGCCTTGCCGATGTGATGCAGCCCGCGATCAAGCACGCCGCGCGCGGCTATGCGGCGACGCCCTATTTGCATGAATGCATCACCGACGGCGCCGAGGAGATGCTGAAGGACAAGCCGATCTCGGCGATCTATCTGCCTGATGGCACGCCGCTGAAGCCCGGCGAGCGCGTGGTGCAGGCGGAATATGCCGAGACGCTGAAATACATCGCCGATCATGGCGACAACGCGCTCTACCAGGGGCCGCTTGGCGACATCCTGGTCGACTACATGAAAAAGAGCGGCGGCTTCATCGCGCAGGAGGATCTCGCGACCTACAAGACCGTCGAGCGGCAGCCGATCCGCTGCGACTACCGCGGCTGGGAAATCCTCGGGCCTCCGCCGCCCGCGGCATCGGGCGTGCATATCACGCAGATGCTCAACATCCTCGAAGGCTATGACATCGCGCGGCTCGGCTTCGGCACGACCGAGACGATCCATTATCTTGCCGAGGTGCTGAAGATCGCCTTTGCCGACCGCGCGGCCGCGAGCGGCGATCCCGCCTATATCAACGTGCCGGTGGAGCGGTTGACCTCGAAGGCCTATGCCGAGGAGCGCCGCCGCGCGATCGATCCCGACCGCGCGCAAGCCTGGAGCGCCGGCGTCACCCAGCTCGAAAGCGCGCACACCACGCACATGACCGCGGCGGATGCGATGGGCAATGTGGTCGCGACCACCCAGACCATCAACAATCTGTTCGGCGCCAAGATCCTGATCCCGGGCCTCGGCACCGTGCCGAACAACTACATGAACCTGTTCGATCCGCGGCCGGGACACGCGCTGTCGCTGGCCGCCGGCAAGCGCGTCACCACCTCGATGTCGCCGATGATGGCGCTGCGCGACGGCAAGCTCGCCTACGCGCTCGGCCTGCCCGGCGGCAAGCGCATCTTCCCGAGCGCGATGCAGGCGCTGATCAATCTGATCGACCACGGCATGAGCCTGCAGGAGGCGGTCGAGGCGCCGCGGGTCTGGACCGAGGGCAATGCGCTGGAGGTCGAGCCGGCGGTGCCGGAGGCTGTCCGCGCCGCGCTATCAGCCAAGGGCCACAAGGTGCAGGTCGTGCCGACGGTGGCCGGCGGCATGAACGCGATCCAGTTTCACGCCGACGGCACGATGTCGGGCGCAGCCTGCTGGCGCGCCGACGGCACCCCGGTCGGCATTGCCGGCGGCCTCGCCCGCGCCGGGGTGCGCTTTGCGTTGAGGTGAGGTTGGTTAGGCTCCCTCGCCCCGCTCTCGCGGGGAGAGGGTGGGGTGAGGGGCTCACTCCACGAGGTGGTGTCCATTGATGGACCTGTACCCCCTCACCCGGATTGCATCTGGCGATGCAATCCGACCTCTCCCCGCAAGCGGGGCGAGGTAGCTCTACTTCCTGACGCAGATCACGCGGACCACGGCCGCCTTGGCGTCCGCCGAGTCGCCCGACGCGGTGACGCCATGCGCCTTCAGGAAGCTGCGCACCGTGTCGGCCGGCACCAGCGCGGCCTGCGCCGGCGGCGCCGCGTTTGCGGGGCCTGCGACGATGACGGGTTTCAGCACCGCGATCCCGGCAAACCTGCCGCCGCCGTCGAGCGCCGCCGCGCCGGAGAACCCGAGTGCCGGCGCCGGCGACAGCGCCTGATCGCCGCCGCCGATCTGTGCGGCCGAAGCCTTCACGCTGCTCGCGGCCGCTCCGCCGCCCTGGTTCTGCGGATCGGCGATCCCGGTGATGTCGAGCGCGGTCTGCGTCGCCTGGCCTGCGATATTGAGCGGCTTCAGCCCGCGCACGCCATAGATGCGCAGCAGCGCGAGGTCGTGATCCCTGTCCTCGGCGACCCGATCGGCATTGCCGTAGCCCGGGATCGTCAGCGCGATGCAGTCGTCGGTCGCCACGCGATCGGTCACGATGGCGCCGTCGTCGCTGACCACGACGCCGGTGGCATATTCGACGGTCTTGCGCGGCGGCGGACCGGCCCGCACGGCGGACGGAAATGCGTTGAAGGCGCTCGATATCGCGATCACCACCGGCTCGATGGTGGTCTGCATCGCCTGGTCATAGAGGATGGTGAGGATGCGGACCTCGTCGCCCTTCAAGGTGCCGCGCAGATAGAACTTCTTCAGCCCCTGCATGCCAGACAGCACGAAGAAATCCGGCTTCACCACGGTGTAGTCGATGGTGCGGCCGGCCGGTTCCTTCTTTTCCTGCTCGGCAAGCTTTGCGGTGGTCGGACTGGCTTCCTTGCGCCGGGTCAGCAGCACCTGGACGGTGCCGGTCGGCGAGGTCCATTTGGCGCCGGAAGCGTCGCTGGTGAGCTGCGGCACCAGCTTGGTCGGAATGCCGAGCCGCGCCCCGGTGGCCGGCTCGGTGACGATCCGCCAGCCGACACCTTCCTGCTTCCGCCGCGCAGTGTCGGCGAGCACGCCGCGCTCCTGCGGGTTCAGCACGCCGGTCGGCTTGCCGCCGCGCTTCTTCTGGAATTCCTTGATCGCATTGACCATGCGCTCGCTGACGTCGCCGGTAATGGCGCCGTTATATTCGCCGACCCAGGCGAGGTCGGATTGCAGCGCCAGCCGCTCGGCCTGCGCCATCGCGCCCGCGGTATCCTCCGGCTTCTGCAGCCCGGGGCGTATCGGCACCGTCGCCACGGTCTTCGGTTTCGCCCCCGCCGTCGAGGGCGGGGTCATCTGGGCCTGCGCCATGCCCATCCCCGTGACCGCAATGGAAGCGGCCATCAATGTTGCCGAAAGCACCGATCTCATGACAAATCCGGGGGGAATGACTGACACCATTGACGTCCAGGCAATTAAGCACATCTGCTTGGTCGGCAACAACCGCGCTCCGGTTCAGGGAGCGCGTCAACCCTCATCCTGAGGAGCGGCGAGAGCCGCGTCTCGAAGGATGAGGGCCACGGACCGGGCCTCATGGTTCGAGACGCGCGTGCCGCGCTCCTCACCATGAGGGTCACGGGTAGGATAGATGAGACAATGCTGAGTGCCGACGAACTTGAACGCTATGCCCGCCACATCGTGCTGCGCGAGGTGGGCGGCCCCGGCCAGAATGCGCTGAAGCAGGCCTCCGTGCTGGTGATCGGCGCCGGCGGCCTCGGCGCGCCGGTGCTGATGTATCTGGCGGCAGCCGGTGTCGGCCGGCTCGGCGTGATCGATGACGATATCGTCTCGCTCTCCAATTTGCAGCGCCAGATCATCCATGCGACGTCTGATATCGGCAAGCGCAAGGTCGACAGCGCGGCGGCACAGATCCATGCGCTCAATCCGCATGTGACGTTCGAGGCGCATTCGATGCGGCTCACCGCCGACAATGCGATGGCGCTGATCGCGAACTACGACCTCGTGCTCGACGGCTCCGACAATTTCGAGACCCGCTATCTCGTCGCCGATGCCTGCTTCCTCGCGAAGCGGCCGCTGATCACGGCCGCACTGGGCCAGTTCGACGGTTCGCTGACCACGATCCGCGCGCACGAGAAGAATGCGGACGGCGTGTTCAATCCGACCTATCGCTGCCTGTTTCCGGAGGCGCCGCCGCCGGGCACGGTACCGGCCTGCGCCGAGGCCGGCGTGATGGGCGCGCTCGCCGGCGTCCTGGGATCGATGATGGCGCTGGAGGCGATCCGCGAGATCGTCGGCTTCGGCGAGGGCCTGGTCGGCCGCCTCCTGATGGTGGATGCGCGCGCGATGCGGTTCGAAACCCTGCGCTACGCGCGCGATCCGCAGAACCCGCTCAATGGCGATGGGCCTGTCATCACTGACCTCAGCGCCCATCGCACCTGATTGCTGCCGTTATCTGCTGGCCGGCTTCTCGCTGTCGAGATGCGCCATCTGCTCGGCCGCATAGCGCGTGCCGGCAGCGATATCCGGCGGGAAGGCTTTCGCCAGCGCCGCGAGATGAGCTTGCGTCAGCGTCAGCCTGGTCGCGCCGAGCGCTTCGGCGAGACGGTTGCGGGTGCGGGCGCCGACCAGCGGCACGATCTCCTTGCCCTGCGCCGCGACCCAGGCAATCGCGACCTGCGCCGGCGTCGCCCCGATCTCGGCGGCAACGGCGCGCAACTGCTCGACCAGCGCGAGATTGGCATCGAGGTTCGCGCCCTGGAAGCGCGGCGTCATCAGCCGGTAGTCCCTGCCGATCTTGCCGGACTCCTTCGACCAGTGGCCGCTGATCAGCCCGCGCGACAGCACGCCGTAGGCTGTGATGCCGATGCCAAGCTCGCGGCAGGTCGTCAGGATATCGCGCTCGATGCCACGCTCGATCAGCGAGTATTCGATCTGGAGATCGACGATCGGATGCACGGCATGAGCACGGCGGATGGTGTCGGAGCCGACCTCGGACAGGCCGATATGTCTGATGTAGCCGGACTTCACCAGATCGGCGAGGCCGCCGATCGTCTCCTCGATCTGAACGTTGGGATCGAGACTGCCGGGCGATAGATGTCGATGTAGTCGGTGCCGAGACGTTGCAGCGAATAGGCGAGAAAATTCTTCGTAGCGGCCGGTCGGGTGTCCATTCCGGCGAATTCACCCGCGGGGCCGCGCAACGCGCCGAACTTGACGCTGATCTGCAGCCGGTCGCGCGCGACGTCCTTCAGGGCTTCCTGCACCAGCATCTCGTTGTGGCCCATGGCGTAGAAGTCGCCGGTATCCAGCAGCGTGATGCCGGCATCGAGCGCCGCGTGCACGGTGGCGATGCTCTCGCCGCGATCGGCCGGGCCATAGACCTCGGACATGCCCATGCAGCCGAGGCCGAGGGCCGCGACGGTGGGCCCGGTTGAGCCGAGTTTGCGTGTGTCCATGTGGATGTTCCTCGAACGTTTGCGGCGGAAAATCCGTCGCCAAATGCCGAGGTGATATGGGCCGGCCAGCTTTCGCCGATAAGCTGGACAATCACGAATGGCTTGTTCACTATATCGAACAATGCAGAATTTCGACCTTCGCGACCTCGACGGCTTCGTGGCGGTGGCGCGCACGCGCAATTTCCGGCGTGCGGCGCTCGAGCAGCGCGTCTCGGTTTCCAGCCTCAGCCAGCGCCTGCGCGACATGGAAGAGCGGCTCGGCGTCCGCCTGATGAACCGCACCACCCGCAGCGTCGCGCTGACCGAGGCCGGCGAACTGCTGCTTGCCCGTGTCGCGCCGGCCATGGTCAACGTCGCCGATGCGATCACCGAGGTGCGCGGCCTGCGCGCCGAGCCGTCGGGGCGGTTGCGCATCAACGCGCCGCCGCCCGCGGTCGATCTGGTGCTGGCGCCGATGATCGCGCCGTTCCTCGCCAGATATCCGCGGGTCGAGCTCGACGTCGTTGCGGAGAGTGCGTTCGTGGACATCGTCGCGCAGGGCTTTGACGCCGGCGTGCGTTACGGCGAGCACCTGGCACAGGATATGGTCGCGGTTCCGCTTGGCGCGCCGCAACGTTACGCGATCGTGGCGTCCAGCGCGTATGTCGCAAAGCACGGCCGGCCGATGCATCCGAAAGATCTGCTGGCGCACCCCTGCATCCGCAGCCGCTTCAGCAACGGTGTGATGTTCGATTGGGAGTTCGAGAAGAACGGCCGCGTGGTGAAGATTTCGCCGCCGGCCAGGCTGACCGCGACCCATCTCGGCCTCGCGCTGCGTGCGGTTCATGACGGCGTCGGCTACTGGGCGACGTTCGAGGGCTATGTCCGCTACGGCGTCAAATCCGGTGCGCTGGTCAGCGTGCTCGACGACTGGTGCCCGCCATTCGACGGACCGTTCCTCTATTATCCGAGCCGTCGCCAGCCGCCGCCGGCGCTCGCTGCGTTCGTGTCATTCGTCGCCGACTGGCGCAAGCAGGCGCGACGGAAGAAGTAGAGCAGGACCTCGCCACATCGTCGTCCCGGCCTTGAGCCGGGACCCGTACCCACAAATGCGGATTGCCTTGCAGCGCTGGGGCCACAGCCCTCGCAACAACGAGGCCCTGCGGTTATGGGTCCGTGCTTTCGCAGGGACGACACCGAATGCGTGATTACAGCATGCGCCTCGCTGGCCGCACCGGCTCCTTTGCATGGGGTTGTTTTCGATATTTTGGCAGCGCGCCCCTGCGACGGCAGGGCTGTCGCGTGTGACTACCCACGTCCCGTAGCCCGGATGGAGTGAAGCGTAATCTGGGGCGGCCTGTCCGCGGATACAGGCCCCGGATTTCGCTGCGCTCCATCCGGGCTTCTGTAACGGGCCTTGGTTAGTCAATCCCTTTTCGCGTCATCCACTCGCCGGGCACTTGCTTCTGTACGGGATCGGCGCGAAGGCCGTCGCCTGATGGGGTGCATTGAGGAGCCGGCC